>NZ_JBEZJL010000052.1:0-76245 GCF_040651755.1 Actinomadura sp. NPDC048394
CCCGCCCCGGCTCGGCGTCGCGCGCCCCCCCCCCCCCCGGCGGCGCCCGGGCGCCCGTGCTCGGCCGCCGGGCCGGGGCCCCGTCCTGGGGGGCGTTCTCAGCTCGTGAAGTACCGGCGCGGGTTCCCGACGAGCATCTGGTCGATCTGCCCGTCCGGCACGCCCGCCTCGCGCAGCGCGGGCAGCACGTCGTCGCTGATGTGCCGGTAGTTCCAGTTCGGCGCGAACGCCGGCACGGTCGCCGGGTCGGGGCCGAACCAGTCGATGAAGCAGCTCGCGTCGTGGCTGAGCACCATCCGGTCGGCGTACCCGCGCTCGCACAGCGCCGCGACGGTGCGGACCCGGTCGGCGGTCGGGTTGATCACGTCCAGGCCGAACCGGTCCATGCCGAGGATCGCGCCGGTGTCGGCCAGCTCCATCAGGTAGTCGAGGTCGTTGCTGTCCCCGGCGTGCCCGATGACGACCTTGCTGAGGTCGACGCCCTCCTTGCCGAGGATCTCCACGACCGTCCGGCCCGCGTGGATCGAGCTCTCGGTGTGCACCGTCACCGGGGCGCCCGTCTCCCGGTGCGCGCCCGCCACCGCCCGCAGCACCCGCTCGACGCCGGCGGTGAGGCCCGGGGCGTCCATCGCGCACTTCAGGAACGCGGCCTTCACGCCGGTGCCGGCGATGCCCTGCGTCAGGTCGCGGACGAAGTAGTCGATCATCGGCTCGGGGCCGTCCAGCGGCGTGCCCGGCCCCCGCAGGTGGAACTGGAACGGCACGTCGTTGTAGGTGTAGATGCCGGTGGCCACGATGATGTTCAGCTCCGGGACCTGCGCGGCGATCCGCTGCACGCGCGGGATGTACCGGCCGAGCCCCCACACGGTCGGGTCCGCGATCGTGGTGATGCCGCGCGCGGGCAGCTCCCGCAGCTTGGCCACCGCGTCGGCGACCTTCTCCTCCTCGTCCCACCAGTCGCCGGCGCCGTAGTTCTCGACGTGCTCGGTGCTGAGGCAGAAGACGTGCTCGTGCATGTACGTGCGGCCCAGGGCGGCGACGTCGACGGGTCCGCGGACGGTCTCGACTGCGGGCATCAGGGGTCTCCCTCGATCCAGGCGGGACGGGTGCATACCGACCGGTCGGTTTCTGGCAAGCTATGTCCGTGGACGCGGGCGCGTCAATGGGAGGAACGCCGATGACCGAGACCCAGCCTACGGACGCCGCGGCGGACGCGGTCGCGGATGCCGGCGCGGATTCCGCGCCGGTCCGCCGCAGTCCCGTCGAGCGGCGGATCCTGGACGCCGCGCTGCGGCTGTTCGCCGAGCGCGGCTTCGACGGGACGTCCGTGCAGGGCATCGTCGAGGCCGCCGAGGTCACCAAGGGCGCCCTCTACCACTACTTCGACTCCAAGGACGCCCTGCTCTACGAGATCTACCACTCGCTCATCGCCCGGCAGCTCGCCGACCTCGACGCCGTCCTCGCCGAGGGGCTGCCGCCGCGCGAGGCCGTCCGCCGGGTGCTGACCGGGCTGATCCTCAGCACCGCCGAGCACATCGACGAGGCGAAGGTGTTCGGCCGCGAGATGCACCGGCTCGACGACGCGCGCATGCACGCCGTCCGCGCCGACCGCCGCCGCTACCACAACACGTTCCGCGGCCTGGTGGAGCAGGGCAAGCGGGACGGCTCGTTCACCACCCCGACGCCCGCCGACACCGTCACGATCGTCGCGCTCGGCATGGTGAACCAGCTCCCGCGCTGGTACCGGACCGACGGCCCGAAGCCCGCCGCCGAACTCGCCGCCGAGGTAGCCGACTTCATCCTCGCCGCGCTCGACTAACGGCGGGTCTGGAGGGGAAGCGCTGCGTCGCGGAGGTCGGCGAGTTCGGTGTCCCAGTCGGCGGGCGGGGAGAGCGGGGCGAGGACGAACTTCGACAGGCCCGCTTCGATCAGCCGCTTGAGGTGCGTCTCCAGGCCGTCGAGGTCGGGGACGACGTCGGCGGGGTCGGCGGGGCCGCTGACCCGGCGGACGCGCGCGAACCGGGCCGCGGCCTCCTCCGGCAGGGGGCCGCGCCGGTACGGGACGACGGCGCCGAAGTGCTCCTCCTCGATCTCGCGTCCGGCGGCAGCGGCGGCGTCCTGGACCGCGATCCGGCCGCGCTCGGCCTCCGCGGGCGTGGTGAACGCGGCGAGCCAGCCGTCCGACAGCCGCCCGGTGCGGCGCAGCTCCGCGTCCGACGTCCCGCCCATCCACACGTCGAAGAAGCCCTTGACGGGGCGCGGCTCGATCCGCAGGCCGTCGTAACGGAAGCGCGGCCCGTCGTGGACGACGGCGCCGCCGGCCCAGAAGCGGCGCAGCAGCGGCAGCGCCTCCTCGAAGATCTCGGCGCGCTCCTCCCGGCGGACGCCGAAGGCCTGCTGCTCGGCGGGCAGCCGCTGGCCGAGCCCGAAGGCGGGCAGGAGCCGGCCGCGCGACAGCACGTCCAGCGAGGCGAGCTCCTTGGCGAGCAGGGCGGGGGAGCGGCCCGGCACCGTCATCACGGCGGTGCCGAGCTTGATCCTGGACGTCAGCGCCGCCGCGTGCGTGAGCACGACGACGGGGTCGAGGGTCCGCCCGGACGCCCGCTCGGAGACCCACAGGGAGTCGAAGCCCTCGCGTTCGAGGCCGAGGGCGAGGGCGGTGAGGGAGTCGGGTCCGAGGGCGCCGGACGCGGGGGCCATGCCGATGCGAACGATCACGTCCCGACCGTACGCACGGTCAGTTCGCTGACGCAACCCTCTTCGGTGCGACGGTGGCGACGGCGGCGGCGAGCAGCGAGAGCACCGCGATCGTCACCGCCATGGGCACGGCGGTGCGCGGTCCGGCGATCCCGGCGAGCGGCCCGGCGGCCCCGCCGAGCGCGAACTGCGACAGCCCGAGCAGCGCCGACGCGCTCCCGGTGACCCGCGGCGGGCGGTCCGCCAGCGCGAGCGCCGTCGCGTTCGGCATGATCAGCCCCTGCCCGGACGCGACGAGGAACAGCGCCGGCAGCACCGCGGGGAGCCCGCCCCCGGCCAGCACGGCGGCGAGCAGCAGCAGCCCGCCCGCCGCGACGGTCGCGAGCCCGGCGGCCATCAGCCGGGCCAGCGCGACGCGTCCGGCGAGCCACCCGCTGAGCTGGCCCGCCGCGACGATGCCGAGCGAGTTCACGCCGAACGCGACGCTGAACGCCTGCGGCGACAGGTGGTAGATGTCCTGCAGCACGAACGGGGAGCCGGAGATGTAGGTGAACATCGCGGCGAACGCCAGCGCGAGCGCGAGGGCGGGGCCGACGAACGACCGGTCGCGCGCCAGCGTCCCGAACGTCCGGACGGTCGCGCGCAGGCCGCCGGTCTCGCGCCGCTCCGGCGGCAGCGTCTCGCCGAGCCCGGCGAGCGTCGCCAGCAGCAGGGCGACGCCGATGCCGGTGAGCACGCCGAACACGCCGGGCCACGGCATGACCCGCAGCAGCTGCCCGCCGATGACCGGCGCGAGGATCGGCGCCAGCCCGTTGACCAGCATCAGCGTCGAGAAGAACTTCGCCGCCGCGACCCCGTCGTACAGGTCGCGGACGACGGCGCGGGCGATCACGATCCCCGCCGCGCCGGCCGCGCCCTGCACGACGCGCAGCGCGATCAGCGTCTCCACGTTCGGCGCCGCGACGCACAGCAGCGACGCGACGGCGTACGCGGCCAGCCCGATGAGCAGCGGTCTGCGGCGTCCGAGCGCGTCGCTCAGCGGGCCCGCGACGGCCTGGCCGACGGCGAGGCCGACCACGCACGCGGTCAGGGTGAGCTGCGCCTGCACCGCCCCGGTCGACAGGTCCGAGGCGACCTTCGGCAGCGCCGGCAGGTACATGTCGATCGACAGGGGCGCCATCGCGGTCAGCGCCCCCAGCACCCCGATCAGCACGATCCGCCGGTCGGGCCGGGCGGCCGCGCGCGCGGGCGCGGCCGCCCGGGCTCCGGGGTCAGACAACCTTCACCGCCTGCTCGAAGTCGAGGCGGGGGTTGCGGGGGAACCAGGCGTCCGGGCCGGGCTTGCCGGCGTTGACGACGGCGATGGCGCGCTGGTTGCCGCCGAGGAACTCCTTCTCGACGGCGGCGGCGTCGAAGCCGGCCATCGGGCCCGCGGCGAGGCCGGCGGCGCGGATGCCGAGGATGAGGTAGCCGAGCTGGATGGAGGCGTTGAAGCGCGCCATGGCGGGGCGGCCGGGGCTGTCGTGCAGGGCCTCGCGGGCGCCCTCCTTGTGCGGGAAGGTGACCGGGAGGTGCTCGTGGAAGTCCTCGTCGGCGGCGACGATGAGGGTGAGCGGCGCGGACGCGGTCTTGGCGCGATTGCCCTCGGCCATCAGCGGCAGGAGCCGCTCGCGCGCCTCGGGGGTGCGGACGGCGACGAGGCGCAGCGGCTGGGCGTTCATCGCGGTCGGCGCCCACTTGACGAGGTCGTAGATCGCGCGCAGCTGCTCGTCGGTGACGGGTTCGGCGCTGAAGGTGTTGGCGGTGCGGGCCTCGCGGAACAGCAGGTCCTGCGCGGACGCGTCGATGGCGAGCAGCCCCTCGGGCGCGATCGTCGTCATGGCTTCACCTCTCGTTCGGCTGGGGGAGCCGCGGGGTCTCCGGCTCCGAGAAGGTGTAACCGGATGACGGTACGTTATCTGCCACGTCAGGGAGTGCGATGCGTCACACCCGGGCGGGCGCCGCCGGTTCAGAACGGGAACCGCTCGGCGGCGGCCACCACGGCGCCGGTGACGGCCGCGACGGTGAGCACCGACAGCCCGCACAGCACGGCCCAGCGTCCGGCCTGGTAGCCGGCGGGGACGCGGGCCGAGCCGCGGCCGCGGACCGGCCACGGGGCGCGCAGCGGCGCGGTGCCGGGGACCTCCTGCGCGTCGCCGGCGGTGAGGGGATGGTCGCCGCCGGACGGGCCGGCGGGCGCGAGGCCGGACGCCCAGCCGAGCAGGTCGGCGACGTCGGCGGGCTCGGTGGCCAGGCCGGAGGCGAAGTAGCGGACCTGCCCGGCGACCTGGTCGAGGGTGCGGACGGTGTTGCCGAGCCCGACGCCGCCGAGCCAGGCCCGGACGTCGCCGTCGTGGCCGAGGCAGCGGCCGATCTCGGTGCGGACGAGCAGGTCGGCCTTGGTGACGATGACGGCGACGCGTTTCTGCCGGCCCTGGTCGGGGCGGGAGCGCAGGTCGTTCAGGACCCGCTGCAGGGTGTCGGCGGGGTCCTCCTCCGACGACGCGGCGGCGTGGTCGACGAGGTCCCGCTCGTCCCGGGTGAGGGCGCGGCGGACCTGGGGGAGCGCGAACGGGTCGACGACGAACAGCAGCGCCTCGCCGTGGTCCAGGTAGCGCAGCGACTCGACCTCGGTGGCGCCGGTGTAGTGCTCGCCCGCCGGGTCGAACAGGTACAGGATGCGGCGGGCGCGGCCGGGCAGGTCGACGTCGACCATGGTGGCGAGCGGCAGTTCCGGGCCGGTCTTGGCGGGCCGCCCGCCGCGCCGGAACTCGCGGATCGCGCCCGCGTACGCCTGCGCGTGCCGCTGCTCGACGAACGCCAGCCGTCCCTGGACGGACCGGGCGCGCGCGTGCAGTGCCCGGATGCCGAGGAACATGAACGTGGTCTTCCCGGCGGCGGGCCCGCCGACGAACGGCAGCGGCTCGACGCGGACGCGTCCGATGCGCTCGGGCAGCCGCCCGCCGCAGTGCGGGCAGTACGCGGCGAGCCGGAACCGGCCCAGCGGGACGGTCGTGGGCAGCCGCGCGCCGCACCGGCACACGTGCCGGAACGCCCCGGCCGCCCCGGGCGACAGGCGCTTGTGCCGGGCGCCGCATCCCGGGCACTCGTACTCGGGCAGCCCGATCCGCTCGTAGCAGAACGGGTGCGGGCAGGTCTGCAGGATCCGCCCGTACGCCATGAAGATCCGTTCGACGGCCGCGAGGACCAGCACGCACGCCAGCCACGCCGCCAGCCCTGCCGCCGCGACGACCCCGTACAGGACCGTCAGCGCCAGCACGAACGCCGCCGCCGGGACGGCCGCCGCCACGATCCCCGCGCACAGCGCCAGCCAGATCGGGAACGCGAAGAACCCCCAAAGCCCGCCGAGCAGCGTCCGGGTGAGCCGCACGACGATCCCGGACGCGATCCGGTACACCTGCGGGACGACGGTCCGGCTGATCGTCCACCAGTCCCGCCACACCTGGGCGAGCAGGTAGTTGCGGTACGCGACGTCCGGCGAGGCGACCGGGGACGGGCCGTCGAGGGCGGACGGGGCGAGGGTGCGGCAGGCGTTCAGGTAGTAGACGCCGAGCGCGGCGGCGCCCGCGACGATCAGCGTCGCGGGGAACAGCACGGGGAACACGTACCAGAACCCGAGCCACATCGCGCCGGCCCACACGGCGGCCAGAAAGAGCACGATCAGGATCTGCACGGGCTCACCTCCCCTCGTCCCCGGCGAGGAGGTCCCTCAGCGCGGCGCGCAGCTCCGGCCGGTCGGCCAGGCGCGCGTCGAGCTGCCGGGCGGCGAGCCACCGGCCCGCGGCGCCGCGCGCCCAGGCCTCCAGGTCCGGTTCGGCGACCCCGCGCGCCCGCAGCCGCAGCACGATCTCGATCAGGTCGTTGCGGCGCTCGACGTCGGCGCCGCGCAGCTGGGCGCGGCCGGCGCGGGCGCGGGCGGGCAGCTCGGCCGTCCAGCGCCCGGCGATCCGGGCCCGGACCCGCGCGGGCACCGCGGCGAGCAGCGCCGCGCGGAACGCGGGCGGGCGGCGGCACAGCCGCCGCGCGGCCGACTCGAACGCCTCTCCGGTGAGCCGCGCAGACGCTCCGCGGGCGCCCGCCAGCGCGTCCATCGCGCGCCCCGCGTCGTCGGGCCGGGAGGCGGTGATCGCGTCGGCGTAGGCGCGAACGGCGGCCGCGTCGGCGGCGGCCCGCCCGTCCGGCAGCACCGCGAGCACGCGCGCCGCGAGCCGCAGGGTCGGCGCGTCGGCGAGCGCGTCGCAGCCGAGGCGCTCGAACGTCCGCGACGGCAGGACGGCCAGCACCGGGTGGTCCGCCAGCTCCTTGCCGAACGCGTCGAGCAGGTCGACGCACTCGGTCGCGGACGGCGGCGCGGCCCACACCTCGGCGAGCGCCGCGTCACGCGCGGCGTCCCCGCAGGTCAGGCGGAGGAGGTCCGCGGTGATCGCGATGCGGCGCGGCAGGTCGCGGCGGCCGACCGAGGCGAGGACCGGCACGGCGACCGCGGGGACGGCGCGCAGGCGCTCGGCGGCGTGCTCGTAGAGCAGGTCGCACGTGCCCGCCGTCAGCGCGGCGGCGCGGTCGCGGTCCGCCGCTTCGGCGAGGCCGGTGACGGCGCCGTCGAGGAGCGCGCCGCGCGCGGACGCCGGGCAGGCCCGGAACGCGGCGGGCAGGTCGGCGGCGCCGAGGCGCGCCCGCCGCGCCGCGGCCGCCGCGAGTCCTTCCAGGTCGAGACGGGTGCCGGCGCGCGCGGCGACCGCCGCGACGGCCGCGACCTCGGCCAGGTCGGGCGCGTCCGCGAGGGCCTGCGCCACGCGCGGCTCCAGCTCGTCGGCGCGTTCCGGCAGCTCGGGCATCCGGTCCCGCGCGGCCGGGTCGGACAGGGCCAGCACCGCGATCCGCGCCGCGCAGTCCCGCGCGACGCCGGTCGCGCCCGCCGCGAGCGCGCGCTCGTGGACGGCGAGGGCCAGTTCCAGGCCCATGGACGCGACGCCCGGCGCCAGGTCGCGCCACACCCAGTCGGGGACGTCAGCGCCGGGCCGCGACAGCAGCGCCGCCGCCGCGCCCTCC
Organism: Actinomadura sp. NPDC048394; assembly: GCF_040651755.1. Classification (NCBI taxonomy): domain Bacteria; kingdom Bacillati; phylum Actinomycetota; class Actinomycetes; order Streptosporangiales; family Thermomonosporaceae; genus Actinomadura; species Actinomadura sp. NPDC048394. The sequence goes on from NZ_JBEZJL010000052.1 coordinate 7,807, forward strand.
TCGGCCGCCGTCACCGGGCCGTCGCGCCGGCACAGCGCCAGCAGCGTCGCGGCGCCGTCCAGCGCCGCCGGGTCGGACGGCGCCGCGCCGTCCAGGAGCGCGAGCTCGCCGAGCGCGTCGAGGGCGGGGAAGTCGGCGTCGCGCCAGCACGCCGCGACGGTCCGCGCGAAGCGGGACGTCCCGCCGCCGCCGAGGCCGGCGCGCAGGTCGACGGCCAGCGCGTGGGACGCGTGGTGCCGCACCGCGTTCCACACGTCCGGGGTGGTGCCGACGAGGCGCTGCGCGGCGCCGTCGGGGTCGGCGGTGTAGGTGGTGAACGACAGCCGCGCCGCCGCCGCGACCGGCAGCGAGTACGACACCACCGCGATCCAGCGGGCGATCAGCTCGACGTCGGCGGCGACCAGCACGATCCGGCCGTGGCCCCGGCCGAGGACCCCGGCGACCGCGTCGACCAGCCGCGCGAGGGTGCCGTACGCGTCCGGCGGCCCGGACCCGGCGGCGAGCCACGCCGCGAGTGACTCGGGGTCGAGCGCGGCGCCCGGCGCGAGGTCGTCCAGGACGCCGAGGTCGCCGTCGCCGGGCAGCGGCGTCCACAGCGGCGCGTGCCACAGCTCGGCGGGACGCAGCCCCTCCAGCTCGTCGTCGTCGGCGACCACCGCGTGCGCGAAGAAGTTGCCGTACCGGCCGGAGTAGTCGCGGCCCAGGTAGCGGCAGCGCAGCAGCAGCGGGCGCCCGTCCACCCGGTCGTACAGCAGCGAGACGGGGAACCCGTCCAGCTCGGCGTCGTCGGGGGACAGCGGCGCGTCCGGCGGCGGACGGTACGACATGTACGGCGTGACCGCCGCCCGGACCCCGTCGGGCAGGCCAGGCGTCTCGGCGACGAACTGGAACCCGGCCCGGCCGGTGGGCCCGCGCCGCGCGGAGGTGTAGTGCAGCTGCCACGCCACCGTCACGGACCTCCGGGGCGGACGCCGTCGAGCATCCCGAACCGGTACAGCAGCCACAGCAGCGGGTCCTCGGCGCGGTGCGGGCGGACGCCGCCCGCGCCGACCCGGCCGTCCTCGGGGACGCCGCCGAGCGCCGACAGCCCGAACAGCGCGTGCTCGGCGTACTGCTGCCCGAGGTAGGTGTCGAGCTGCCCGGCCTGCCACTCGTGCAGCAGCGCCCGGACCTGCTCGTTCACCGCCTCGCGGTCGTCGAGGTCGAGCACGCCCGTCCCGGCCCTGGACCGGCGCAGCGCAGACTGCCGCAGCAGGTCCGGGCGCAGCGCGTCGATCTTGGTGAGGGCGACCGCGACCGGCACCGGCAGCGGTTCGCCGGGGCGGGTGCCGTGCCGCTGCCGCAGCGCGTCGGTGACCCGCGCGATGATGTTCAGCGGCTCGCTGTCGGGGTCGTCGCCGGGCCCGCGCGGCTCCGGGACGGTGTCGGAGACCCCCGCCCGCGCGCCCGGCAGCTCCAGCGGGTCGACCAGGAAGATGATCGCGTCCGCCGCCTCCAGGTAGCGCAGGTGCAGGTCGGTGACCTCGCGGCTGCGCAGGTCCTCGCCCGCGGTGTCGAACAGCACCAGCGCGAGGGAGTCGTTGCGCGCGCGCGACCAGCGTCCGCGCCGCGTCCGGGTCAGCAGGTAGACGAGGGGTTCGCGCGGGCCGGTGGCGGCGCTCGCGGTCGTCGGCAGCAGCCGCCGCTCCTCCAGCAGCGGCCGCGCGAAGTCCCGCTTGTAGCGCTCGATGGTGCGGTCGTCGCATGCGACGAGCGAGGCGTCCAGCTCCGTGCCGACGCGGTTCATCAGCTCGTGCAGCAGCACCGCGATGTAGGTGCTCTTGCCGGCGTTCTTCGCGCCGACCAGCGCGACGATCCGGCCGGGGGAGTCGCAGTACGCCGACGGCAGCGGGTTGTGGCACTCCGGGCACGCCCGGTTCCCGGTCGGGACGCCGCACTCGGGGCAGTCGGCGCGGCCCTTGCGTCCCGGCGCGGCGAACACCGGCGGAAGCGACGCGCCCGCCGTCGATCCCGTGTAGGCGGCCAGCTTCTCGTCGAGGACGGGCGCGCAGCCCTGCCGCCGCCCCGCCTGCCCGCGGCAGCGGAACAGGATCCGCTGCGGCGCGACGGACGCGAAGCAGTACGGGCAGGTGACGCCCTGCCGGGGGAAGAGCCGCGCGGGCGCGCCCGGCAGCCGGGCGAGGGGTCTGGTCATCACGGGACCTGGAGTCGGCGGATCGGGGGATCGGTGAGTTCGATGACATCATCATCGGCGAAGCAGCGCAGCCAGTACGGCGCGGACGCGTCCGGGACGGCCACCGACAGCTCGCCCGGCACCGGCACCTGCTCCCACGTGCCGAGCGTCTCGCCGTCGCCCGCCCGGTGCGGCATCACCCGGCCGCGCCGCAGCACCAGCGACAGCCGCGCCACCCGCAGCGGCCGCGCGCAGGTGAGCCGCAGCGTCAGCGACCGCCGCCACGGCGGCCCCGACCGCTCCAGGTCGTAGCGGACGACGGTGCGCGCCGCGACCTCGGCGGTCACCGGCGGGCCGGTCACCCGCGTCCCGCCGACGGTGCCGGCCGCCGCGACGGCCACCTCGACGGGCTCGTCCTCGGGGACGGGCAGCCGGACGCCGCCCTGCGTGTCGTACGCGGCGCGGGTGACCGTCGCGTGCCGTTCCGCGTCCGGGTCGGACGGGCGGCGCGGGTCGCGGCCGATCCGGTGCGCCCCGATGCGATACACGAGGTCGACCTCCGTGACGTCCGGCGGCCAGTCGAACCCGACGTGCACGTGGTCGCCGCGCCGCTCGGCGACGAGCCGGCGCGGCGGCGGCAGGTTCACGTACCGGTGGTACGCGCCGATCGCGGCGGTTCCCTCCGCGACGGTCACGGCGAGCAGCCAGCCGCCCGCGCCGGGCCGCACCGCGAGCCCGCCCGCCGTCGGCGTGCCCGCGAGCCGCCGCGTCTCCCGCCGCACCTCCTCCACCGGGACGAGCGCGCTGCGCGGCCACGGCGGCGGCCCCGCCGACAGCACCAGCTCCGCCGTCCCGTGCGCGGGCGGCGCGAACCGCACCCGCAGCAGGCCCGGGTCGGCCGGGTCGGGCTCGGCGGACAGTTCGTACACCGGGACGGGCGGCGCGCTCGGCGTCACCGACGCCCGCACGCCCGGCGTGGCGACCTCCCGGCCCGCCGCGTCCAGGTAGACGGCGCTGATCAGGTAGTGGTGGGTGCGGCCGTTCGGCACCCGCTCGCGGAACCCGTCGCGGCCCGCCTCGACCGGCGTCCCGTCGCGGACGACGACGACCCGCGCCGCCTCCGCCGGGCACCGCCACCGGCCGGTGACCTGCCCGTCCCCGGACAGCAGCTCGACCTCGCCGGGCTCCGGCCGCACGACGACCGGGCCCGCGACGGCGGGCGGCGCGGCGGCGTCGCCGCGCACCGCGACGGCGCCGTAGTACAGCGGGACGTTCACCGGGGGCCGCTCGTCGCGCTCCCCGGTGATCGCCTCGCCGTCGCCCGCGCCGCGCGGAGGGCGCCCGGCCCGCCGCACGAGCCGGTAGCCGATCTCGCCGCCGGTCGACGGGGACGCCGCCCAGGACAGCCGCACGACGGCACCGGCCTCGCCCGTGTCGACGTCCGCGCGCAGCGCCGGAACGGGCCGAGGCGGCAGCCGGCGCTGGTGGTCGCGGGCGCCGGGCAGGTCGCGGACGAGCCGCAGCGCGTCGGCGAGCAGCCGCCACGCCCGGTCCGGGTCGGGGTCGGCGGCGGCGGTCTCGCGCAGCCGCAGCGCCGTGTCGAGGCGGTGCCGCGCCTCGGCGGCGAGCACCTCCTCCTCGGACGGCTCGCCCTCCGCGGCGGCCGCGACGCCGGACGCGTCCGCCAGCTCCGCCGCCGCGTACACCTCGCCCGCGTCCAGCAGCGACCGCAGCCGCCCGGCGAGGCCGCCGCCCGGCCCCGTCTCGCGGACGACCGCGAACACCAGCCGCCGCGCGTCCTCGGCGTGCACGCCGAGGTCCTCGGTGGCGTGCCGCAGCAGCGCCCGCTCGGACGCCCGCTGCCGGAACCGCTCCCGCAGCCGGTCCACGATGTCGTACCGGACGAGCTCGGCCAGGTCGGCGCCGGACCGCAGCGCCGCGAGGACGGTCCCGGCGTGCGTGGTGCTGGTGTCGCGGCTGCGGCGCGCCCACTCGTCGCCGGCGGCGGCGACCGCGTCCGCGTCGAGCCGCAGCGTCCCGCCGCGCAGCGCCGACGCGCCCGGCGCGCCGGGCGCCGCGGGCGCGGCGAACCCGTCCAGCACCCGGATCGGGCCCGCGATCCGCGCCCCGAACAGGAAGTCGGCCAGGTGCCGCTTGCCCAGCACGCCCAGCGACTCGCGCACCTTCCGGTACGCCGCGTACGGCGCGGCGGACGGCAGCGGGTCCGGCTCGCGGACGGCGATGCCCTCGCCGGCGGCGAGCGCCTCCAGCTCGGCGCGCGCGACCCCGCCCGTCCGGGCGATCGCCTCGACCTCGGCGGGCGTCACCATGCGCAGGAACCCGGCCGCGTCCGCCAGGCCCGCGCGGGCCTGCGCGCGGCGCCGCTCGCCGCGCTCCCGGCCGCCCGCGAGGCGCTCCTGCAGCGCCCGCAGGTCGCCGCGCCCGGCGGCGGCGAACAGCGGCGCCAGCTCCCGGTGCTCGGCCTCCAGCCGGTCGATCAGCTTGCGGTACTTCAGCTGGCCGCGCGCCCGCCGCCAGCACTGCCGCACCTGCTTCACCCGCGCCTCGACGCCCGGCCCGGACAGCGGGTCGGCCAGCGCGTACCGGACGCGCAGGTCCTCGGGCGGCTGGTCGCCCGCGGCCCGCGCCGGCTCCAGCACCTCCCGCCGGTACTCCTCGTCGAACGTCACCGCGGCGCGCCGGCCCTCAGCTCACCTGGACCCGGGAGAGGGCCTTGCGGGAGCGCTCGACCTCCTCCTCGGACATCCCCCCGACGTCCACCTTCAGCTCCAGCCGCTCGCCGGACTCCTTCTCCACCGCCGTCACGTTCAGCAGCCCGGACGCGTCGAGCGCGAACGTCACGCCGATCGGCCAGCCCGCCTTCTTGCCCGGCGGGACGCGGATCTCCCCGGTCGCGATCTCGGTGTTGTCGATCAGCTCGGCGGACTCGACGCTGCCCGCCTGCTCCATCACCCGGACGTCGGCGGAGGTCTGGTCGTCGTAGACGGTGAAGAAGTCCTCGGTGCGGGCGGCGGGCAGCTCGTCGTTGGCGTGCACGAGGTGCGCGACGTGCTCGGCGCCGGAGTCGCGGTCGACCACGACGATCCCGAACGCGTGCGAGGCGACCGTGCGGATCTGCCGCCCGGCGATCTGCTTCTGCTGCTCGGCCGACAGCCCCGCCCGGCTCGCCATCTCCTCGGCGCGCTCGGCGGCGCCCTCCCGCATCAGCCGCCGGTACGTCTCCTCGAACGCGTACAGCGCGGCGCCCTTGGCGACGGCGAGGTCCGGGTCCTGCAGCCGCGGCGACAGCCCCAGCTCGGTCTCCAGCCGCGCCGCGACCACCGGCATCTTCGTCGACCCCCCGACCAGCACCAGGTCGTCGTAGTCGTGCACGCCCTTCTCGGCGGCCGTCGACAGCGTCCGCCCGGTGATCTCCACGGTGCGGTCGAGGAGGTCCTTGGTCAGCTCCTCCAGCTTCTCCCGCGTCACCTCGATCGCCGCGACCCGCCCGGCGTGCATCACCCGGACGGTGTGCGCGGTGCGGGTCGTGAGCGCCTTCTTGGCGTCCTCGGCGTCGCGGCGCAGCTGCTGCTCGGTCTGCTTGTCGTCGAGCGGGTCGCCCGCGTCGGGGTGCTCGGCGCGGAACCGCTCCGCCAGGTACTCCACCAGCCGCGCGTCCCAGTCGGCGCCGCCGAGCTCGTGGTCGCCGTCGGTGCAGATCACCTCGATGTGCCCGTCGCGCAGCGCGATGACGGTCGTGTCGAACGTGCCGCCGCCGAGGTCGTAGACCAGGATCGTGCGGTCGGCGTCGGGGTTCAGCACCCCGTAGGTGATCGCGGCGGCGATCGGCTCCGACACGATGTCGATGACGTTCAGCCCCGCGATCCGGCCCGCCTTGCGGGTCGCGTCCCGCTCCGCCGCGCCGAAGTACGCCGGAACGGTGATGACGACGTCGCGGGTCTCCTCGCCCGTCGTCGTCCGCGCGTCCGTCGCGAGCTTCAGCAGGATGAACGCCGACAGCTCCTCGGGGGTGAAGTCGATCCCGTGGATGGGGCGGGTGACGTCGCGGCCCATGTCGCGCTTGATCAGGCTGACGACGTTGTCGGGCTCCAGCACCGCGGTGTCCTTCGCGGTGGCGCCGACGACGACGTTCTCGCCGCTCTCGAAGTACACCACCGACGGCGTGGTGTCGGTGCCCTCCAGGTTCCGCAGGACCGCCGGCCGCCCCACGTCGTCGATGGAGGCAATGCAGGAGTACGTGGTTCCCAGGTCGATCCCGTAGACAGCCATGTCCCTCTCACCCATCGGTGCCGAGTCGGTTGTTCGTCGTCTCGCCGCGGCCGGCCGCGCGGTGGCGGCCCGACCCGGCCCTCGCGGCGGGCTCGGCGCGGTCCCCGGCGCGGTCCACAGTGCCGTTCGCGGTGCCGTTCGCCGTGCCGTTGGCGGTGCCGTTCGCGGTGCCGTTCGCGGCCGGGTCGAGGCGGCCGACGCTGACCGCCGCCTTGCGCAGCACCTTGCCGCCCTGCTCGAAGCCGTCCGCCTGCACGCCGGTCACCAGGCCGTCGCGGCCCGGGTCGGTGACCGGGGTGACGGCGACGGGCCGGTGCCGGGACGCGTCGTACGGCTCGCCGGGCGTCACGCCGAACCGCTCGACGCCGAGCCGGGCGAGCGCGTCGGCGACGTCGTCGGCGACGGCGCCGAGCAGCCCGGCGGTGCGGACCGGGTCGGGCGGCTCCGCGGCGCCCGGCCCCGCCAGCCGGTCGGCCTCGCGGCGGGCCTGGTCGTGCAGCCGGTACAGCGCGGTCCGGACGGGCTCCAGCATCGCCTGCAGCTCCCCGCGCCGCAGCCGCTGGTTCTCCTCGTGCAGCCGGTCGATGACCGCCTCCCGGTGCGCGGCGCGCTCGTGCTCGCGGTCCAGCCGCGCGGTCAGCGCCGCGAGGGCGTCCCTGACCTCGGCCTCGAACGCGGCGCGGCCGTCCCCCGCGACCTCGGCGGACACCGCCTCGGACACGGCCCCGGACGCCGCCCCGGACACGGCCCCGGGCGCCGTCCCGGCGGGCGCGGAGGCGCCGTCCGCCCCCGGCGCGGCGCCGTCCATGCCGGAGTCGGCCCCGTCGTTGACTGTGCGATCCCCGTCGCTCGACACGTGCAGTCACCTTAATGATGAGGCGGCAGAGGCGATAGGTCTGCTGTTGACCTTCATTGGACTCTAGTTTGACGCCTCCCCGCCGTTCCAGCACCGACTTCTTCGCGTCGACACGAATGGGTAACACGTGGGAAACGGGTCTCCCGGAAGCTGAGGGGACATGGAAGAAGGAGGTGGCGATGTTGCTGCGGATCCGCGTCCGGCTGCCCGACCGTCCGGGCTCGCTGGGCCAGGTGGCGCGCACGCTGGGCGCCGCGGGCGCCGACGTGGCGCAGATGGCGGTGCTGGAGCGCGACAACGGGCGGGCCCTGGACGACTTCACCGTCACGTGGCCCGCGGGAGCGGGCGTCGAGCGGCTGCGCGACGGGCTCGGCTCGGTGAACGGGGTGGAGATCGTCGGCATCTGGCCGACCGTCGAGCCGCAGGGCGCCCACCCGGACGCCGCCGTGATCGGGCAGGTCGCGGCGGTGCCCGAGCGCGGCGCGGCGACGCTGGCCGACGCCGTGCCCGGCATCCTCAGCGCCGACTGGGCGGGGATCGCCGAGCTGGGGGAGCAGGACGCGGCGGTGCTGGTGCACGCCAGCGTCGGCGGGCTGACCGGCGCCGAGCTGCCGGTGCTGCCGCCGCTGCGCCCGCGCGCCTTCGCCGGGGCGGACGGCACCGAGTACGCGGTCTGCCCGCTGTCGGAGGGGCGGGCCGCGCTGGTCGTCGCGCGCAAGGGCGCGCCGCCGTTCCACCGGACGGAGGTGCTGCGGCTGGAGCAGCTGGTGAACGCGGCGGAGGCGGTGCTGGCCACCGATCTCGTCCGGACGTCGTGACCCGGCTCTGGCCATCGCGGCGCGGAAAGTTCTAGAGTCGAATTCTAGGATTTGTCCCGTTCCAGGAGGCGACCGATGGCCGAACTGCTCCGCCCGCACGCCGACGCCCGTCCGGACGAGCCCGCGCTGACCGACGAGCGCGGCACCACCACCTGGCGCGAGCTCGACGCCAGGACCGACCGGCTGGCGAACGCGCTGCGCGGCCTGGGGCTGGCCACCGGCGACGTGATCGCGATCCACTCCGGCAACCGCCGCGAGTTCTTCGAGGCCATGTGCGCCGCCGGGCACATCGGCCTGCGCTACGTCCTGGTCAACTGGCACTGGACGGCCGACGAGCTGCGCTACGTCCTCCAGGACGCCGGGGCCCGCGTGCTGTTCACCGAGGACGCCTTCGGCGGCGTCGCGCGCGAGGCGTCCGCCGGCCTCGGCCTCACCGCGCGCGTCGCGTTCGGCGAGCCGGTCGACGGCTTCACCCCGTACGAGGAGTTCCTCGCGACGGGCGCCGAGGAGGAGATCGCGGACCCGTCCACGGGGCTGCCGATGTTCTACACCTCCGGCACCACCGGCCGTCCGAAGGGCGTCACCCGCAAGCTCACCGACGCGGGCGGCCCGATCGAGAACGCGCGGCTGCTCGGCGACCTGATGGCGGGCGTCCTGCAGATCCCCGAGCACGGCCGCACCCTGCTCGTCGGGCCCGTCTACCACTCGGCGCAGTGGCTGTGGTCGCACGTGTTCCTGCTCGGCGGGCGGTCGGTGGTGATGCGCCGCGGCTTCGACGCCGCCGAGACGCTGCGGCTCATCGACGAGCACGCGATCACGAACGTCCACCTCGTGCCGACCCAGTTCGTCCGGCTGCTGCGGCTGGACGAGGCGACCCGCAAGGCGTTCGACGGCTCCTCCCTGAAGGCGGTGTGGCACGGCGCCGCGCCGTGCTCCCCGGACGTCAAGCGCGCGATGATCGACTGGTTCGGCCCGATCGTGCACGAGTACTACGGGTCCACGGAGGCGTCGGTGAACAGCGTGATCACCGCGTCGGAGTGGCTGGAGCGGCCCGGGAGCGTCGGCCGCCCGCTGCCCACCACCGAGGTGCACGTCCTGCGCGAGGACGGCGAGCCCGCCGCGCCGGGGGAGCGCGGCCAGATCTGGTTCCGCTACGCCAGCGGCGACGACGTGGAGTACTGGGGCGACGAGGAGAAGACCCGCTCGGTGCACCGCTCCGACGGGCTGTTCACCACCGGCGACGCCGGCCACCTCGACGAGGACGGCTACCTGTTCCTCGCCGACCGGGTCATCGACATGATCATCAGTGGCGGGGTGAACATCTACCCGGCCGAGATCGAGGGCGTGCTGATCACCCATCCCGCCGTCCGGGACGTGGCGGTGTTCGGCGTCCCGGACGAGGAGTTCGGCGAGCAGGTGAAGGCCGCCGTCGAGCTCGCCGACGGCGTGGAGCCGTCCGCCGCGCTCGCGGACGAGCTGATCGGGCACGTCCGCGCGTCCCTCGCCGGCTACAAGGCGCCGCGCTCGGTCGACTTCGTCGACGCGATGCCGCGCACCCCCACCGGCAAGCTCTACAAGCGCCTCCTCCGCGACCCCTACTGGCAGGACGCCCGCTGAGCCTTCCGATGAACGCCTCAGCCCGCGCACCGGCCACGCACCCACCGCAAGCGCTGCGATCGCGAGCGAAGCCGAGTTCGAGCCTGCGAGAACTCGATCGCGCAGCGAGCCCCTGGGCGAGCCGGAGCGATGCAGCGATCGCACGCATTGCCCGTTGAAGGGAGGGCGTCCAGCGCCCGACCGCCGAGGGCAATGCAATCAGAGCAGCGCGAGGATCGAGTCGAGGTCGGTGAGGCCGGCGTCGGAGCCGAGGCCCTGGGCGACGGTCGCGGCGGCGGCGGTGCCCAGGCGGGCGGACTCCAGGACGTCCTCGCCTCGGCCGAGGCCGGTGATGAACCCGGCGCAGTAGGCGTCGCCGCAGCCGGTGGTGTCGACGACCTCGACGGGCAGGGCGGGCAGCCGGTGCACGCCGCCGGCGGTGGCGACGAGGCTGCCCTCCGCGCCGAGCGTGACGACCACCGTGGCGGGGCCCTCGGCGAGCAGGGCGCGCGCGGCCTTCTCCGGGTCGTCCTCGCCGGTCATCGCCGCGGCCTGCTCCTCGTTGGGCAGGAAGTGGTCGACGTGCGGGAGGAACGCGGCGGCGCCCCGGACCAGGTCGGGCATGTTGGACAGCAGGTCCATGGTGACGACGGTGCCGGACGCGCGGGCCGCGTCGAGGGCGGCGAAGAACTCCGGGTCGTTCAGCCCGAACGTGACGTCGGGGCCGCCGAGGTGGACGGCGTTCGCGGCGGCGAGCAGGCCGGGCTCGACCGCGTGCGCGGTGAGGGTGAGGTTCGCGCCGGGGACGTGGAAGCTCGGCCGGCCGCCGTCCGGGCGGATCGGCAGGATCGACGCGCTGGTCTGCTCGGCGGTGCGGCGGACGAGCCCGGTGACGTCCACCCCGTTCCGGTTCATGATCGTGACGAGCAGGTCGCCGAGGTCGTCGTCGCCGATCGCGCCGACCGAGACGACCCGGTTGCCGAGCCGGGCGAGCGCGACCGCGGTCCCGGCGGCGGCGCCGGCGGCGGTCACCCTGATCTGGTCGACGACCACGGTGTCCTGGCCGCCCGGGATGCCCTCGACGGGCCGGGCCAGCACGTCCAGGATGTGCGCTCCGACCGTGACCACAGTTGCCATGCCGGGTTCTCCCTCGTGATCGTCAGGGCCGTAGCGTACGACGGGCAGGGCCTAGAACGTGAGAGGGATTCGCATGTTGCTGGAGGACGAGCGGCGCGCGCTGTGCGCGGTGGGCCGCAGGCTGGCCGAGACGGGCCTGGTGACCGGCGCGTCGGGCAACGTCAGCGTACGGTCGGGGGACCTGGTGGCGGTGACGCCCGGCGGAATGATGCTCGACCGGATGCGGCCGGAGGACTGCCCGATCGTGAACCTCGACGCCCGGCTCGTCGAGGGCGACCGGGCGCCGTCGTCGGAGACGCCGATGCATCTCGCGCTGTACGCGGAGACGCCCGCGGCGGCGATCGTCCACACGCACTCGACGTACGGCGCCGTCGTCGCGACGACGATGGCCGAGCTGCCGCCGATCCACTACAACACGCTGCTGCTGGGCGGCGTGGTGAAGGTCGCCGAGTACGCCACCTACGGGACGCCGGAGCTGGCCGAGAACGTGCGGGCCGCGATGGAGGGCGGCAAGCGCGCCGCGCTGATGGCCAACCACGGCGGCGTCACGATCGGCCGCGACCTGGACGAGGCGTTCGAGAACGCGCGGCTGCTGGAGTGGCTGTGCGGGGTGTACGTGCGGGCCAAGATGATCGGCGAGCCGCGGATCCTGACGGACGAGCAGCTGGCGAAGGTGGTCGAGCGGGGCCTCACGCCGCCGGAGTTCCCGCCTGTGTAACCTAGCGCTTGCTAGGCCAACCAGGAGGTCCCGTTGCCGTTCGTCCTGATCGACAAGCCGCGCCCGCACGTCACGCTCATCACCCTCAACCGGCCCGAGCGGATGAACGCGATGGCGTTCGACGTCATGGTGCCCTTCCGCGAGGCGCTCGAGGAGGTGAGCCGCGACAACGACACCCGCGCCGTCGTCATCACCGGCGCCGGGCGCGGCTTCTGCTCCGGCGCCGACCTGGAGTCGGCCGGCGCGCCCCCCGGCATCGACGGGCTGACGCTGTCGACGATCGCGCTGCGCTCCATGGAGCTGCTGGACGACGTCGTCCGCGCGATGCGCCGCGTCCACCAGCCGGTGATCGCGGCGATCAACGGCCCGGCGATCGGCGGCGGGATGTGCCTGAGCCTCGCCGCCGACATCCGGCTGGCGTCCGAGACCGCGCTGTTCCGCGCCGCCGGCATCAACAACGGGCTCACCGCGAGCGAGCTCGGCCTCAGCTACCTGCTGCCGCGCGCGATCGGCGCGTCCCGCGCGTTCGAGATCATGCTGTCGGGCCGGGACGTGGACGCCGCCGAGGCCGAGCGGATCGGCCTGGTCTCCCGCACCGTCCCGGGCGACAAGCTGCTCGACGCCTGCTACGACCTCGCCGAGCGGATCGCCGGGTTCAGCCGCCCCGGCGTCGAGCTGACCAAGCGGTCGCTGTGGTCCGGGCTGGACGCGTCGAGCCTCGACGCGCACATGGGGCAGGAGGGCCTCGGCCAGCTGTACGTCCGGCTCACCACGCAGAACTTCGACGAGGCCATCGCGGCGCGCAAGCAGAACCGCCCGCCCGACTTCAAGGACTGACCTCCGGCGCGGCGGCCCGGACGGCGTCTCCCGGAAGGGCGGCGGCGCAGCGGGGCCGGGTGCGGCGCTGGTACGACAGCGCGGCGGCGCCGAGCGCGATCCCGTAGACGCCGAACGCGCCGATCCCGCACGCGGCGACCGTCCACCCGGACCAGCCGCTCATGAGCCCGTCGTGCGGGAGGTCGCGGACGCCGGCGGCGATCGGCAGCAGGTAGGCGAGCGTCCCCACGACCCCGTACGGGCCGAGCGTCGCCGCACCGAGCCACGCCGGGACGAGCGGGAGCCAGCGCGGCACCCGGCGCCCGGTGAGCGGCGGCGCCCAGCGCGGGAACACCTGCCCCCACCGGTGCGTCAGCCCGAGCAGCAGGAAGATCCCGGCGAGCGCGGACAGCGTCGTGAAGTCCAGCCCGTACCGCTCCAGCGTCAGGATCAGCCCCGACGCGCCGTTGCGGCGGAACTCCGCGACGACCTCGTCACCCGGGATCCCTGCGAACGTCCCGCCGAACGCCCAAATCGTCTTCATTGCCATGTACGGGACGAACGCGAGCACGCCCGCCCACGCCGCCCGCCGGACGCCGCGCGGCGCGTCCGTCACCGGCGCCGCCACCTTCGCGACGCCCGTCGCGGCGTGCACGAGCCCGCAGCGCGCGCACGTCCCCTCGGTCCGGCGCCGGAACGCCACGGCCGCCCCCGCGAGCAGGGCCGCGCCGACCGTGCAGGACACCTCGACGCCGAACACCGGCCAGTCGTCCACCGTCCCGGTGAACAGCAACTGGAGCGCGCTCATGACGATCCCGAACGTGCCGGCGCCCGCCACCGCGCAGGCCGCCCAGAGCCCCGCGAGGGGCCACGCGCGCGGCATGAGCCGCCCGACGTCCCGGACGCTCGACACCGCCATGATCCCGCCGACCAGCAGGACCGCCCCGATCGGCCAGGCCGCCGCGGCCGCGTCCCGCACGTCCCGCAGCGGGTAGCCGGCCGTCCCACCGGCGGCCCAGTAGAGGGCCAGTGCCGCCGCGCCCGCCGCCCACGCGCCGGCCGCGTACCCGGCCCACGCCGGCCACCGTCTGAAGATCGTTCCCATGCGTCCGAGCCTTCCGGGCGGAGCCGGGGCGGGCCTCCCGCCGGGGAGCGATCCGCCTCGCCCGCGCGGGGGAGCCTGGGAACCGGGGCCGCGCCGTGACAGGCTGCACCCCGTGCCCAAGCTCTCACCGGACGGCGCGCGCCGGCTGCTCGCGAGCGCGCCCGTCGCGCGGCTCGCGACCGTCGGGGAGGACGGCCGCCCGCACCTGGTCCCCGTCACGTTCGCCGTGCACCGCGGGTCGGTCTACACCGCCGTCGACCACAAGCCGAAGAGCACGCGCGACCTGCGGCGGCTGGCCAACGTCCGCGCCAACCCGCGCGTCGCGCTGCTCGCCGACCACTACGAGGACGACTGGGACCGGCTCTGGTGGGTCCGCGTCGACGGCCACGCCGCCGTGGTGGAGGACGACGCGCGCCGCGCCGAGCCCGTCCGGCTCCTGGCCGCCCGCTACGCCCAGTACCGGGACCGCCCGCCCGAGGGCCCGGTCATCGCGATCACCATCGACGCCTGGACGGGCTGGACGGCCGCGTCCGCCTAGAGCCCCGCGTCGAAGGCCCGGACGGCCTCGGTGATCTCGGCGGGGAACTCCACGTGCGGGTGGTGGCCCGCGCCGTCCAGCATGACCACCTCGCCGTTCAGCCGTCCGGCGACCCACCGCGCCTCGGCGGCCGGGTCGGGCCAGTCGACGTCGGCGGTGCCCATGATGACCAGGACGGGGGCGGTGACCTTGTCCAGCCGCGCCTCGGCCTCGTCGTGCGACATGCCCATGTACGACGCGATGACCTTGCCGCGTCCCGGCTCCTTGAAGTTCGCCTTCAGCAGCGCCGCGTGCTCGTCGAAGTCCGCGGGGCGCTTCGGCTCCCACTTCGGGTAGTACGACATGTACAGCGGCAGCGCCAGCCCGGGGATCCGGAAGAGCGACATCGTCAGCTTCATGACCAGGCCGCCCTGCGCGTTCCGGACGAACGGCGCCGCCAGGACCAGGCCCTTGACCAGCTCGGGCGCCTCGGCGGCGGCGTAGACGGCCGCCGCGGCGCCGTTCGAGCAGCCGTAGACCAGGGCCGGTCCGGCGTCCAGGTGCCGCAGCAGCGCCATCAGGTCGTGCGCCAGCGGCGTGCTGCCGTACTCGGGCCAGTCCGCGCTGCTCTCGCCCATCCCGCGCTGGTCGACGGTGACGACCCGGTAGCCGGCCTCCAGCAGCCGCGGCCTGAGGAACCGGAACTGGGACCGCAGGTCGAGCATCGACGGCAGGCACACGATGAGCGGACCGTCGCCCTCGTCGTCGTAGGCGAGGCGTCCGCCGGGAAGGTCGAGGTACTGCGTCTGGTCGCTCATGGCGCGCTCCGGTTTGTTCGGTGTAGCCCTATGGCTAATGAGATTAGCTTTCGGGTGCGGCGAGGTCAAGGGGCTCGTCCGGAGAGATCCGCGCGCTCGCCGCCCGGGTGCTGGTCCCGGCCGGGCTCCGCTAGTCCCAGGCGCTCCCGAGCCTGGTCAGCTGGTCCGCGTACTCGATGCGCCCGGCCCACTCGCCCGGCCAGGCGTCCATGCCGAGGTGTGCGCCCGCGAACGCGCCCGCCAGGCACGCGATCGAGTCGGAGTCGCCGGAGCTCGCCGCGCCGCGCCGGATCGCCGCGACGGGCTCGTCCGGGAACAGCAGGAAGCACAGCAGCCCGGTGGCGAGGGCCTCCTCCGCGCACCAGCCCGCGCCGGTGATCTCGCACGGGTCGGACGCGCGGTCGCCCCGCGCGAGGGCCTCGTCGAGCCGGTCGAGGACGTCCAGGCACTCGTCCCAGCCGCGCGCGATGAACGTCCCGGGGGAGTCCATGCCGGGCCGCTGCCACAGCGTGCCGAGCCACCGCTCGTGGTAGACGGCCCGCTGCTCGTGGCAGCGGTCGCGCAGCGCGGCGGGCAGGTCGGCGGGCGCCATGCCGCCGGCCAGCCACCGGACGGCGAACGCGGTCAGCTCGCTCGCCGCCAGGCCGGTCGGATGCCCGTGCGTCATCGCCGCCTGCAACTGCGACGCCCCGGCGCGCGTCTCGTCCGTCAGGCCCGGCGCGAGCCCGACCGGCGCCACCCGCATGTTCGCGCCGCAGCCCTTGGAGCCCGCGACGGTCGCCTCCACCCACGGCCGTCCGGCCGCCAGGCCCCGGCAGGCCCGCAGGCACGTGTTGCCGGGAGCGCGGTTGTTGTCGGGGCTGTTCAGCCAGTCGACGAACCGCCGCCGCCACATCGGCGCGACCAGGTCGGGAGTGAAGGGCGGGTTCGCCAGGGCGTCCAGGAGGGCGAGGCCCACCGCGATCGCCATCTGCGTGTCGTCGGTGACGAGCGCGGGATCGCCCTCCGGCTCCGCCGGGCCCATCTCACCGAAGCGCCGCTCGATCTGCTTCATGGTGAGGAACTCGGTGGGGGCGCCCAGCGCGTCCCCGTACGCCAGCCCGAACATCGCTCCACTCGCCCGCATCATGGGCGACATTGTTCCTCAACCGCCGCACGCACCACGAAATCTCCCAGGCGTCATCGCGTAGCAGCGCACGAACCAGCGCGTCAGATGGCTCTGGTCGGCGAACCCCGTCGCCGCCGCGACCTCACCGATCGGCTCGCCGCGCGCCAGCCGGACGCGCGCCGCCCGCAGCCGCAGCTGCCGCTGGTAGTCGCTCGGCGCCATCCCGTACGCCCGCCGGAACGCCCGGTACAGCGCGAACCTGCTGCACCCCGCCGCCTCGGCCAGCTCGTCCGCCCCGACGTCGTCCAGGTAGCGCTCCTCCAGGCGGCGCCGGGCGCGCGCGGCGGCACCGGACGACGGCCCGACGCGCAGCCGCCCGGACGCCGCGCGGTTCACCATCGCGCCGACCGCCGCCGTGAGCAGCTCGTCGCGGCGCAGCGCGGGCGCCCCGCCGAGCAGCGCGGCGTGCAGGGCCCGCAGGTTCCCGGCGAGGACGGGATCGCCGACCACCGGCGCGTCGAACAGCGGGAGCCCCGCCGGACGCCCCCCGATGTCGGCCAGCACCCCCGCCACCAGCTCCGGGCCGATGTGCACGATGCGGTAGGTGAAGCCGAGCGCGTCCGCCGGACGGCCGTCGTGCGGGTCGTCCGGGTTGAACGCGATGACCATCCCGGCGGCGCTCGTATGGGCGCCGCCCCGGCACTTGAACGCCTGGTAGCCGTCCTCCGTCACGCCGAACGAGTACGTCTCATGGCTGTGCCGGTGGTAGGCGTGCCGCTCGAAATGCGCGTGCATCGCCTCCAGCGGGCGGTCCGGCGACCGCCAGTACCTGCTCCAGTCCACGCCTTCATTCTGGCCCGCCTCCGGACCGGCCCGGCGCACGAGCGTTCAAGACGGCCGCGCGCCCGTCCCGCCAGCCTGGACGGCATGCGCTTCGACACCAAGATCGGCATCGTGGTCCGCGACGACCTGGCCGCGTGGCAGCGGCTCAACGTCACCGCGTTCCTGGCGAGCGCGGTGGCCGGGGGAGTGCCCGGCGTCATCGGCGACCCCTACGAGGACGCCTCCGGCAACACCTACCTCGCGATGTTCCGCCAGCCCGTCCTCGTCTACGAGGCCGACGCGACGGCCATCAAGGCCGCCCACGCGCGCGCCCTCGCCCGCGGGATGGACATCGCCGTCTACATCGAGGACATGTTCAAGACCGGCCACGACGAGGCCAACCGCGCCACCGTCCGCGCCGTCACCGCCGAGGACATGCCGCTCGTCGGGTTCGCCGTCCACGGGCCGAAGAACGGCGTGGACAAGGCCCTCAAGGGGCTCAGGCTGCACCCGTGATGCCGGCGAGCGCGGCGAGCCGCTCGCGGTGCGCGTCCGGCGACCCGAACAGCTGCCGCGACGACTGCGCCCGCTTGAAGTACAGGTGCGCGTCGTGCTCCCAGGTGAACCCGATCCCGCCGTGCAGCTGGATCGCCTCGCCCGCGGTGTGGAAGAACGCCTCCGAGCAGTACGCCTTCGCCAGCGCCGCCGCGCGCGGCAGCTCCTCCGGGCTCTCGTCGGCGGCGGCCGCCGCGTTCAGCACCGCCGACCGCGCCGACTCCACCAGCACGAACATGTCCGCGCACCGGTGCTTGATCGCCTGGAACGACCCGATCGGCCGGCCGAACTGGTGCCGCACCTTCGCGTACTCGACCGTCATGTCCAGGGTCCGCTGCGCGCCGCCGAGCTGCTCGGCCGCCAGCGCCACCGCCGCGACGTCCAGCGCGTGCCGGATCGCGTCCGCGCCGCCGACCTTCCGCGCCGGGGTCCCGTCGAACACGATCCGGGCGAGCTTGCGCGTCTGGTCGAGCGTCGGCATGGACGTCCTGGTCATGCCCTCCGCGCCGGCGTCCACCGCGTAGAGGCCGGCACCGCCCTCGTCCCGCGCCGCCACGAGCAGGAGCCCGGCGACGCAGCCGTCGACCACGAAGCTCTTGGTCCCGTGCAGGACACCGTCCTCGAACCGCGCCTTCACGGCGTCGAGGTCCCAGCTCCCGCCGTCCTCCGCGATCGCGAGCGTGGCGATGGTCGAACCGTCGGCGATGCCGGGCAGCAGGTCGTGCCCGCCGTCCCCGGCCCGCAGCGCCGCCGCCGCGGTGATCGTCGCGAGGAACGGCGCGCACACGACCGCCCGCCCCATCTCCTCGAACACCACCGCCAGCTCCCGCACGCCGAAGCCCGCGCCGCCGTGCTCCTCCGGGATCGCCAGGCCCTGCAGCCCGAGCTGCTCGGCCATCTGCGCCCACATCTTCGGGTCGTGGCCCTCGGCCGTCTCCATCAGCCGCCGCACCTCGGCGGACGGCGACCGGTCGGCGAAGAACCGCCGCAGCGCGTCGCGCAGCTCCCGCTGTTCCTCGGTGACGACGAGCTCCATCCGGCGGCCTCCCTGACCAGACACGGGTACGACGATCGCCCATCCTTTCGCCGCACCCTCGCCCGCGACCGCCCCGCTCCCGCTCACCGGGACGCCCGCACCCTCGATGTTACGCGTCCCAGTCGTGCGGGCCCAGGACGTAACCCTTCGGGGTGGAGTGCAGATGGTTGATCGACACCAGGTGCCCGAGCGCGGCCCAGAGGTCCTCTTCGGGCGCCTTCATCAGCTCCTCGATCGTCTCGAAGTCCGCCGCGCGGCCCTCGACGTCGATCTCCGCCACGGTCTCGTACACCGCCAGCTCGAAGTCGCTCAGCTCCTGAACGTCCCCACGCGGATCGTCTCGCTCGTCCATGGCGGAAACGTGCCCGCTCCCGTCCCGCCTACCCACCGGGCCGTAACGAGCCCGCCCCTCCGGTGACGAGGCGCACTCGCCCCGTCACACCGTGCCTATAGGTTCGGGTGGGGTGTCAGCCGTAGCGCTTCATTTCGTGGAAGAAGCCGGGGATCGTGTTCAGGGTCCCGGCGGCGGTGACCTGGTCGTGGACGTACTTGGCGACGGCGAGGTCGAGGACGCCGAGGCCGAACGGCGAGAAGACCACCGGCTTGTCGGCGGGCGGGGTGGTGGCGCCGGTGAGGACGTCGTAGAGGGTGCCGGCGACGAAGTCGCGGTTGCCGACCTGCTGCTCGGCCAGGTGCGGGGACGTGTTGGCCTTCATGCAGTGCTCGACGTCGTCCACGACGTTGTACGCGGACAGGATGATCTCGGGGGAGAGGTCCCGCAGCGACACGTGCAGCACGAGCGGGTTGTGCGCGAACCAGGCCGGGTCGGTGACGTGCGGCTCGCCCGCGACGGTCGCGAACACGATCAGGTCGGACGAGCGGATCAGCGACTCCGCGGAGTCGTGGATCGTGACCGTGCCCTTCTCGGAGCGTTCGAGGTAGCCCTTGAAGCCCTCGGCGTGCTCGCGGGACAGGTCGTGGATCCCGAGCTCGTCGAACGCGAACCCGTTGCCCGCCAGGTAGGTGTGGATGTACCGGGCGATGAGGCCGACGCCGACGAAGCCGACGCGGCGCGGCCGGTCGCCGCGCTTGTCGGCGAGGGTCGCGGCGGCGAGCGAGGCGGACGCGGCGGTGCGGGCGGCGGAGATGATGGAGCTCTCCAGGCACGCGAACGGGTAGCCGGTCTCGGCGTCGTTGAGGACCAGCACGGCGGACGCGCGGGGGATCCCGTTCGCGACGTTGCCGGGGAAGCTGGAGATCCACTTGATGCCGTGCACGCCGACGTCGCCCGCGACCGAGGCGGGCAGCGCGATGATCCGGTCGGACGGACGGTCCGGGAAGCGCAGGAAGTAGGAGTCGGGGTTGACGGTCGCGCCCTCGCCGTGCAGCCGGTAGGCCGCCTCGACCATGCCGATGACCTGCCGCTCGCGCCCGGCGATCGCGTCGTGCACCTGGGCGCCGGAGATCACGGCGAACGTGGGGGCCTGCGTCATGGGGGAACTCCGTGTCCTTTTCGCGCTGCTCGGGATGATCAGACGCCGAGAATACCGGCGGCCGGGAGATCGAGGCCGGGGAGCAGGTCGCCGAAGTGCTCGCCGAGCCAGCCCTCGTCGTAAATGGAGTCGAGGTAGCGTTCGCCGAGGTCGGGCGCGATGGCGACGGCGACGGGCTGCTCGCCGGGGTACTTGGCGTCCAGCCAGCGGGACGCGCCGGACACCACGGTGCCGGTCGAGCCGCCGAACAGGAACCCGCGCGAGGACAGCGCGTGCACGGTGCGGATCGTGTCGGGCTCGGCGACGTGCACGACGTCGTCGATGTAGGACTCGTCGACGAGCGCGGGCTTCGCGCTGGTGCCGAGGCCGGGGACCATGCGCTGCTCGGGGATGCCGCCGAAGGTGACCGAGCCGACGGCGTCGACCGCCACGATCGTGACGGGGCGATGGTGCTCGCGGAAGTAGCGGGCGCAGCCCATGAGGGTGCCGGTGGTGCCCGCCCCGACGAACAGGACCTCCAGGTCGGGGAACTGCCTGTCGATCGCCGGCGCGGTCCCGCGGTAGTGGGCGAGCCAGTTGTTGCGGTTGGCGTACTGGTTCAGCCAGACGTACCCGTCGCCGGACGCGCACAGGTCCTGGACGTACTTGATGCGGCCGCCGAGGTAGCCGCCGTTGGCGTCCTTGTCGGCGACGACGCGGACCTCGGCGCCGAGGGCGCGCATGACCCGCACCGAGGCGGGGTTGCAGCGCGGGTCGGTGACGCAGACGAACCGCAGGCCCCGGTCGGCGGCGATCAGGCTGAGCGCGATGCCGAGGTTGCCGGAGGACGACTCGACGATCGTCGAGCCGGGGGAGAGCACGCCCTCCCGCTCGGCGGCCTCCACCATCGCGGCCGCCGCCTTCAGTTTCACCGAGCCGGCGAAATTGAATCCCTCGCATTTGAGGAAGAGTGGACGGTCGAGGACGTGGCGCAGATCGACGTAAAGGTCGTCCACATTGAAATCCTGCGGCGAGGTGATTATCGGCACGCTGTCACCCTGGACTGAAGAAACAATTCCCTCATCTTCCCCCGAAGTCGCCGCGGGCCTCACGCCAGACCATGGCGGAGCCTCACCGTACCTTCGGGCATGTTCCGTCGCAACCCCCGATTACCTGCGAGTAGGGTCCAATCTAGGGAATCCGGAGCGGCGCCGACCGGAGCCGGACATAAGCTATGGCCTCCACTTCTTTTGCCGATGACGGTGGAGAAGAACGACATCACGGAGAGTGAAGATGAGCGCTCGCGGCCCGGCCGTGGATCGGCTGCTGCCCCTGGACGGCCTGCCCGTCCTCGCCGTGCCCGCCGGCGAGGCGGACCGGGCGCGGGAGCTGGCGGCGCGGCACGGCCTGGTGCGCGAGCACGGCGTCGACCTCGCCGACCCGCTGATCACCCGGGTGGAGCGGTTCGCCGCCGAGCGGGACCGGCCCGCGGTGGCCGACCGGACCCGGTCGCTGTCCTACTCCGGGCTCGCGGCGGAGGCCCGCCGGCTGGCCGCGCTGCTGGAGGGCGCGGGCGTCGAGCCCGGCACCGTGGTCGGCGTCGGCGGCGGGCGCTGCGCCGCGGTGGTGGCGGCGTTCCTGGCGATCGAGCTGGTCGGCGCGCTGTACGTGCCGGCCGACGAGACCTGGCCGGCCGGGCGCGTCCGCGACGTCCTCGACCAGGCGGGCGCGTCGGTGCTGGTGGCGGTGGACGAGGGCGGGAGCGCGCCGGCGCTGCTGGAGGGCGCCGCCGCGGCTGGGTGCCGGGTGCTGCGCGCGGCGGACGCGGCGGGCCTCGCGCCGTGGGCGGGCGAGCCGCGCCTGCACGGCCTGGACCGCCCCCGGTACGTGCTCTTCACGTCCGGGTCCACGGGCCGGCCGAAGGGCGCCGTCGTCGAGCACCAGGGGATGCTCAACCACCTCTGGGCCAAGATCGTCGACCTGGGGCTGACCGGGGACGACGTGCTCGCGTTCACCGCGCCGCTCGGGTTCGACATCTCGATCTGGCAGATGCTGGCCCCGCTGCTGGTGGGCGGCCGGGTGGACGTGATCGGCGACGAGGTGGCGCACGACCCGGTCGCGTTCGCGCGGGCGGTCGACGACCAGGGCATCACCGTCGTCGAGCTGGTCCCGACCATGGTCCGGCACCTGCTGGACGACCTGCCCGGCGCCCCCGAGGGCAGCCTGGGCGGACTGCGCTGGATGATCGCGACGGGCGAGGAGCTGCCCGCCGAGCTGGCGCGCCGCTGGCTGGAGGCGATGCCGCACGCGCGGCTGCTCAACGCCTACGGCCCCACCGAGTGCTCCGACGACGTCACCCACCACACGGTGACCGCCGGGGACCTGGACCTGCTGCGGCTGCCGATCGGCACCCCCGTCGTGAACGCGCGCCTGCACGTCCTGCGGGAGGGCGACGACGGCACGTGGACGGCCTGCGACGTCGGCGAGACCGGCGAGCTGTTCGTCGGCGGCGTGGCCGTCGGCCGCGGCTACCTGGGCAACGACGAGCGGACCCGCGAGGCCTTCTACCGGGACCCGTTCGGCGCGTCGCCGACGGGGCGGCTCTACCGGACGGGCGACGCGGTGCGGCTGCTGCCCGCGGGGGCGGGCGGCGAGGACCGGCCCACGCTGCAGTACCTGGGGCGCGTGGACCGGCAGGTGAAGATCTCCGGCGTGCGGATGGAGCTGGGCGAGATCGAGGCGGTGCTGCAGCGGCACCCCGGGGTGCGCGCCGCGGCCGTGGTCGTGCACGAGTACCCGGCCAGGTAGCGGCCGGGACCGGGCGGCCGCCGGCACCGCCCGCACGGAGATCATTTAACGCTCCGTAATCGCATTGTCCGTGTTGAGTTGTCAACCTTTGTCATCGGGTGAGCGTCCGGTGCGCGACCGCCCATGCCGGTGACCGGGTCTTTTGTCACTCCCGTGAGCAATTGCGGGGGCCAAGTTCTACTTTCGAGGGGATTGCGAGGCATGTGACAGGCTGGTTAACTGTGGCCCCGCTACTCCTGAGTAGGACGATGGGTCGCGGGGCGGGTCCCGGTCGAGGGCGGAAAGCGGCGGCGCTCTGTATTGGCGGGACCACGGGGCGTCGATCCCCGGGGTCCGCGCGCCGCCGCCGCGTTCCCGGAAGGGACTCGGGTGAAAGGGGACGGGGAGCAGCCCGATCAGTTCTGTGGTCATTCTCTTTGAATTTCCGCCCGCCGGCGCCTTCCTGGTGCCGTTGCCTGGCATAAAGCAACCCCCCTTCGACCGGGAAAGCACTTGATGTCGTCCACCGAGTACGTCCCTCTTTCGGCCGCTCAGCAGAGCGTCTGGTACGCGCAGCAGCTGGCGCCCGAAACGCCGATCCATATCGCGCAGTACATCGAGATCGAGGGCCCGCTCGACTACGAACTCTTCGACCGGGTGGCGCGCATCGGGGCGCACGAGGTGCTGGCGCTGCACGCCCGGTTCGCCGAGCGGGACGGCGCGGTGCGGCAGATCCTCGACCCGGACGCGAGCGTCTCGATCCCCCTGGTGGACCTGTCCGGCGAGGCGGATCCGGACGCGGCGGCGCGGGCGTGGATGAAGGCGCGGATGGCCGAGCCGCTGCCGCTGGACGGCGAGCGGCTGTTCGTCACCGCGATGCTGCGGCTGTCGCCCGTCCTGCACCGGTGGTTCATCCGCACGCACCACGCGATCCAGGACGGCCACAGCGGGCCGCTGATCATGCACCGGGCCGCGGAGGTGTACACGTCGCTGGCGAACGGCGGCGAGTACGTCCCGGCGGAGCTGGGCGACTACCGCCGGGTGCTCGCCGAGGAGGAGGAGTACCGGGCGTCGGAGCGGTTCGAGCGGGACCGCGCCTACTGGACGGAGCGGTTCGCCGACAAGCCGGTCGCGGTGAGCCTGGCCGACGACATGGCCGAGCCGACCGCCGACTTCATCAGCCGGGTCGAGGTCGTCCCGCCGGAGCAGTCCGCGGCGCTCGCGGCGGGGGCGCGGCGGCTCCGCACCGCCACGCAGGGCCTCGCGATCGCGGCGACCGCCGCGTACGTGGCGCGGATGACCGGCACCGAGGACGTCATCCTCGGCCTCGCGGTCAGCGGCCGCACCACGCAGGTCGCCCGGGAGACGCCGGCGATGCTGTCGACGATCCTGCCGCTGCGCGTGCACGTCCGGCCGGACATGACGGTGGACGAGCTGGTCCGCGCGGCGACGCGGGCGAGCGCGCGGGCGCTGCGGCACCAGCGGTACCGCCGCGAGGACCTGCTGCGCGACCTGAAGCTGCTCGGCGAGCGGCGCCGGCTGTACGGGCCCGTCATCAACATCATGGCGTTCGACTACCGGCTCGACTTCGCCGGGCTGCCGGCGCGGATGCACGCCATCACGATCGGCCCGATCGACGACCTCGCGATCAACATCTACGACAACCTCGACGGCGCCGGGATCCGCGTCGACTTCGAGGCGCACCCCGACCTGTACAGCGAGGAGCAGGTCGCCGCGCACCACGGCCGGTACATCCGGTTCATGCGCACGCTCGGCGCGGTGGACCCCTCGACCCCGCTGCGGGACGTGGAACTGCTCGACGACGCGGAGCGCGACCTCGTCCTGCGGCAGTGGAACGACACGGCGCACCCGGTCGCGCCCGCCGTCGCGCCGGAGCTCGTCGAGGCGCAGGCGGCGCGGACGCCGGAGCGGGCCGCCGTCGTCGCCGGCGACGTCCGCCTCTCCTACGCCGACCTCAACGCGCGCGCGAACCGGCTCGCCCGGCACCTCATCGCGCGCGGTGTCGGCGCCGAGGACTTCGTCGCGCTCGCCCTCCCGCGCGACGAGAACCTCGTCGTCGCGGCGCTGGCCGTGCTGAAGGCGGGCGCCGCCTACCAGCCGATCGACCTCGCCTACCCGGCGGACCGCATCGCCTACATGCTGGACGACGCCGCGCCCGCCTGCGTCATCACGACCCGGTCGGCGGAGCTGCCCGGCGGCACGCCCCGCGTCGAGCTCGACGCCCTCGACCTCGGCGGCCTGCCGGGCGACGACGTCACCGACGCCGACCGCGTCCGGCCGCTCCGCCCGGAGAACCCCGCCTACGTCATCTACACCTCGGGCTCGACGGGCCGCCCGAAGGGCGTCGTCATCTCGCACGCGAACGTGATCGACTTCTGCGCCGAGTCGATGGTGAGCTACGGCCCGGAGCGGATGCGCCGCGTGCTGTTCTCCACGTCGCTGAACTTCGACGTGTCGCTGTTCGAGTGGCTGGTGCCGCTGACGATCGGCGGCGAGATCGAGGTCGTCCGCGACCTGCTGGAGGTCGCCGAGCGCGGCGGCTGGTCGGGCTCGCTGATCAGCGGCGTGCCGTCGGCGGTGTCGGTGCTGCTCGCCCGCAAGGACTTCCGGCTGGAGGTCGGGGACGTGGCGCTCGGCGGGGAGGCGCTCTCGCCGCGGCTGCTGCGCGACGTCCGCGCGCTGCTGCCGGAGGCGCGGATCTCCAACATCTACGGCCCCACCGAGGCGACGGTCTTCGTGACGGGCTGGTTCGACGACGGCAACGCCTCCGGGATGGCGCCGATCGGCGGCCCGATGGCCAACACCCGCGCCTACGTGCTGGACGAGCGGCTGCGGCCCGTCCCGGTCGGCGTGCCCGGCGAGCTGTACGTGGCCGGCGACGGCCTCGCGCGCGGCTACCTGCGCCGCCCGGGGCTGACCGCCGACCGGTTCGTGGCGTGCCCGTTCGGCGGCCCTGGTGAGCGGATGTACCGGACGGGCGACCTCGTCCGCTGGAACCGCGACGGGAACATCGAGTACCTCGGCCGCCTCGACCACCAGGTGAAGGTCCGCGGCTTCCGGATCGAGCTGGGCGAGATCGAGGCGGCGCTGTCGGCGCATCCCGCGGTGACGCAGAGCGTCGTCGTCGCCCGCCGCGACGCCGCCGGCGACACCGTCCTCGTCGGCTACGTCGTCGGCCCCGACGCCCGGGCGGTGCCCGCGCAGGAGCTGCGCGCGTACGTCGGCCGGACCCTGCCCGGCTACATGGTCCCGTCGGCGATCGTGGCGCTGGACGCGATGCCGCTCAACCCGAACGGGAAGCTCGACCGGGCCGCGCTGCCCGAGCCGGACCTCGCCGCGCCGGAGTCCGCGCGGGGCCCGCGCGACGCCCGCGAGGAGATCCTCAGCGGGATCTTCGCCGACGTCCTCGGCGTCGAGCGGGTCGGCGTCGACGACGGGTTCTTCGACCACGGCGGCGACTCGCTGAAGGCGACCCGCGTCGTCGCGCGGGCCCGCGCCGCGCTGAACGTCGAGCTGCCCGTCCGGGCGCTGTTCGAGACGCCGACCGTCGCGGGCCTCGCCGAGCGGATCGCCGCGTCCGGCGGCGAGGCGCGGCGGCCCGCGCTGCGGCCGGTGGAGCGGCCCGACCCGCTGCCGGTGTCGCACGCGCAGGAGCGGCTCTGGTTCCTCAACCGCCTCGAAGGCCTCACCGCGACCTACAACCTGCCGATCCCGCTGCGGCTGACCGGCGCGGTCGACGTCGACGCGATGCGCGCCGCGCTCCGCGACGTCGTCGCCCGGCACGAGTCGCTGCGCACCGTCTTCGGGGACGCCGACGGCGAGCCCGTCCAGATCATCCTGGACCCGGCCGACGCCAACCCGCCGCTGACGATCGGCGACGCCGACCCGGACGATGTGTTCGGCGCGGTGTTCGCCGACGCCACGCGCGGCTTCGACCTCGCGTCCGAGCTGCCCGTCCGCGCCCACCTGTACCGCCTCGGCAAGGACGACGCGGGCGAGGACGAGCACCTGCTGCTGCTCGTCCTGCACCACATCGCGGGCGACGGCTGGTCGATGGCGCCGCTGGCCCGCGACGTCGTCACCGCCTACCTGGCGCGCCGCGACGGGAAGGCGCCCGAGTGGGCGCCGCTGCCCGTCCAGTACGCCGACTACGCGCTCTGGCAGCGCGAGCTGCTCGGCTCCGAGGACGACCCGGACGGCCTCGCCGCCCGCCAGATCGCCTACTGGAAGGACGCCCTCGCCGGGCTCCCCGACCAGATCGCCCTGCCGCTGGACCGGCCGCGCCCCGAGCGCGCCTCCTACCGGGGCGGGCGGGCCGCGTTCGAGGTCCCGGCGGACCTGCACGCGGGACTGCGCGCCGTCGCCCGCGACCACCAGGTCAGCGTGTTCATGGTGCTGCAGGCCGCGCTCGCCGCGCTGCTCACCCGGCTCGGCGCCGGCACCGACGTGCCGATCGGCTCGCCGATCGCGGGCCGCACCGACCAGGCCCTCGACGACCTCGTGGGCGTGTTCGTCAACACCCTCGTGCTGCGCACCGACACCTCCGGCGACCCGTCGTTCGCCGAGCTGCTCGCGCGGGTCCGCGAGGCCGACCTCGCCGCCTACGCGCACCAGGACGTCCCGTTCGAGCGGCTCGTCGAGGTGCTGAACCCGGTCCGGTCGCTGGCCCGGCACCCGCTGTTCCAGGTCATGCTGACCCTGCAGAACAACCCCGAGGCGTCCGTCGAGCTGCCCGGGCTGAACGTCGCGGTCGAGCCGGTGGACCCGGGCGTCGCGAAGTTCGACCTGGAGTTCCTGCTGGAGGACGCCCCGGACGGCGGCCTCACCGGGATCCTGGAGTACGCGCGGGACCTGTTCGACGCCGGCACCGCCGAGCGGCTCACCGGCTGGTACCTCACCACCCTGGAGCAGGTCGCCGCCACGCGCGCCGCCGTCACCGTGGACGGCCTCGACCTGCCCGGCGTCACCCTCGTCGAGGTCGCCGAACCGGCCGCGGGGCCGGTCGAGAAGCGCCTCGTCGCCTACGTCGTCGCCGCGCCCGGCCAGACCCTCGACCCGGAGGAGCTGCGCGCGCACGTCCGCGCGAACCTGCCCGAGGCGATGGTCCCCGCCGCCGTCGTCGTGCTCGACGAGCTGCCGCTCACCCCGAACGGCAAGGTCGACACCAAGGCGCTGCCGAAGCCGGACCTCGCGCCCGCCGCCCCCGCCACCGCGCACCGGCCGCCGTCCGGGGAGGCGGAGGAGGCCGTCGCCGCCGTCTTCGCCGACCTGCTCGGCCTCGACCGCGTCGGCGCCGACGACGACTTCTTCGCGCTCGGCGGCAACTCGCTGATCGCGATGCGGGTCGTCAGCCGCGTCCGCCGGCTGCTGGACGCCGAGCTGCCCGTCCGCGCGCTGTTCGAGGCGCCGACCGTCGCGGGTCTCGCCGCGCTGCTGGACCGCCGGGACGCCGCGCCCGGCCGCCCCGCGCTCGAGCCCCGGGAGCGGCCTGAGGTCGTGCCGCCGTCGTACGCGCAGCAGCGGCAGTGGTTCCTCAACCGGTTCGAGGGCCCGTCCGCCACGTACAACATGCCGATCGCGCTGCGGATCCGCGGCCCGCTCGACGTCGACGCGCTCCGCGCCGCCGTCGGCGACATCGTGGAGCGGCACGAGACGCTCCGCACGATCCTGCCCGACAGCGGCGGCGTCCCGCGCCAGCAGGTACTGGACCCGGCGGCGGCCCGGCCGGAACTGGAGATCACCGAGACCACCGAGGCCGCGCTGCCGGCACGGCTGGCGATGGCCGCCGGCTACGCCTTCGACATCTCCGCCGAGCCGCCGCTGCGCACCCACCTGTTCCGGCTCGCGCCGGACGAGCACGTCGTGCTGCTGCTCCTGCAGCACGTCGGCGGCGACGGCTGGTCGATGGCGCCGCTCGCCCGCGACGTCCTCACCGCCTACGCGGCGCGCGCGGAGGGCCGGGCGCCCGAGTGGGCGCCGCTGCCCGTCCAGTACGCCGACTACACGCTCTGGCAGCAGGAGCTGTTCGGGTCCGAGGATGACCCCGGCAGCCTGATCTCCAAGCAGATCGCGTACTGGCGGGACGCGCTCGCCGGGCTGCCCGAGGAACTGGAGCTTCCGGCCGACCGGCCGCGCCCGGCGGAGGCGTCCTACCGCGGCGCGACGGCCCGGTTCCGCCTCGGCGCCGACGTTCACGCGGCGCTGCGGAAGCTGTCGCTCGACACCGGCGCCAGCCCGTTCATGGTCGCGCAGGCCGCGTTCGCCGCGCTCCTGACCCGGCTCGGCGCGGGCACGGACGTGCCGGTCGGCTCGCCGATCGCGGGCCGCACCGACGAGGCCCTGGACGACCTCGTCGGCATGTTCGTCAACATGCTGGTGTTCCGCACCGACACCTCCGGCGACCCGTCGTTCCGCGAGCTGGTCGCACGGGTCAAGGAGACCGACCTCGCCGCCTACGCGCACCAGGACGTCCCGTTCGAGCGGCTCGTCGAGGTACTCAACCCGCCGCGCCACCTCGCCCGGCACCCGCTGTTCCAGGTCGGGCTGACGTTCCAGAACAACCCCGAGGCGCGGCTGGAGATGCCCGGCTTCACCGCCGAGGTGGAGCCGCTGCACGCCGGCGTGTCCCGGTTCGACCTGCTGATGATCCTCACCGAGCGGGAGGACGGCCTCGACGGCGAGCTGGAGTACGCGCTCGACCTGTACGACCCGGCGACGGCGGAGCGGCTCGTCGCCCGCTTCGAGCGGTACCTGACCGCGCTCCTCGCCGACCCGGACGCGCCCATCGGCGCCGCCGCCGTCCTCGACCCGGCCGAACGGGACCTGATCCTCGGCGACTGGGCCGGCGGTGAGGCGCCGGACGTGGAGCGGTCGACGATCCCGGCGCTGTTCGAGGCGCAGGCGGCGTCGCGTCCGGACGCGGTGGCGGTGTCCTTCGAGGGCGTGTCGCTGACGTACGGGGAGGTGAACGCGCGGGCGAACCGGCTGGCGCGTCGCCTGGCCGAGCAGGGCGTCGGCCCGGAGCAGTTCGTCGCGCTGAAACTGCCGCGCTCGGCGGACCTCGTGGTCGCGATCCTGGCCGTGCTGAAGTCGGGCGCCGCCTACGTCCCGATGGACCCGGACTATCCC
The DNA here is from genome assembly GCF_040651755.1 of Actinomadura sp. NPDC048394. NCBI lineage: Bacteria > Bacillati > Actinomycetota > Actinomycetes > Streptosporangiales > Thermomonosporaceae > Actinomadura > Actinomadura sp. NPDC048394. The sequence continues at coordinate 37,580 of NZ_JBEZJL010000052.1, forward strand.
GAGGACCGCATCGCGTACATGGTCGAGGACGCCAAGCCCGTCCTCACCATCGGCCCGGACGATCTCGACGCGTCCGGCTACGACGACGCGAACCTCGGTGTGGCGATCTCGCCCGACCACCCCGCGTACGTCATCTACACGTCGGGTTCGACCGGGCGCCCCAAGGGCGTCGTGGTCCCGCACCAGAACGTCGTCCGGCTGCTGCGCTCCACGGAGCACTGGTTCGACTTCGGCCCCGACGACGTGTGGACGCTGTTCCACTCCTACGCGTTCGACTTCACCGTCTGGGAGCTGTGGGGTTCGCTGCTCTACGGCGGGCAGCTCGTCGTCGTCCCGTACCTGACGTCGCGGTCGCCGGACGAGTTCCTGAAGCTGCTGGTGGACGAGCGCGTGACCGTCCTGAACCAGACGCCGTCGGCGTTCTACCAGCTCATGGCCGCCGACAAGGCGAACCCCGGTTCGGATCTCGCGCTGCGGTACGTCGTGTTCGGCGGCGAGGCCCTCGAACTGGGCCGCCTGGAGGACTGGTACTCGCGGCACGCCGAGGACGCGCCGACGCTCGTCAACATGTACGGGATCACCGAGACCACGGTGCACGTCTCGTACATCGCCCTGGACCGCGCCTATGCCGCGACCGCACCCGGCAGCGTCATCGGCGCCGGCATCCCGGACCTGCGCGTCTACGTCCTGGACGCACGGCTCCAGCCCGTCCCGCCGGGCGTCGTCGGCGAGCTGTACGTCGCCGGTCCGGGGCTGGCGCGCGGCTACCTCAACCGTCCCGGCCTGACCGCCGAGCGGTTCGTCGCCGACCCGCACGGCGCCCCCGGCACCCGCATGTACCGCACCGGCGACGTCGGGCGGTGGCTGGACGGCGGCCGCCTCGAATACCTCGGCCGCAGCGACCAGCAGGTGCAGCTGCGCGGCTTCCGCATCGAGCTCGGCGAGATCGAGGCGGCGCTGACCAGGCACGACGCGGTGGCGGACGCGGCCGTCGTCGTCCGCGACGACCGCCTGGTCGCCTACGTTGTCGCCTCCGCGCCCGTCGACCCGGCCGAGCTGCGCAGGTTCGCCGGCGGCGACCTGCCCGACCACATGGTCCCGGCCGTCGTCGTGGAGCTGGACGCGCTGCCGCTCACCGTCAACGGCAAGCTCGACCGCAAGGCGCTGCCCGCGCCCGACTTCTCCGCGAAGGCGTCGTCGCGCGCGCCCCGCACCCCCGAGGAGGAGACCCTCTCCGGCCTGTTCCGGGAAGTCCTCAACCTGGAGCGGGTCGGGATCGACGACGGGTTCTTCGACCTCGGCGGCGACTCGATCATCGCGATCCAGCTGGTGTCCAGGGCCCGGCAGTCCGGCCTGGTCATCACGCCCCGCGACGTGTTCCAGCACCAGACCGTCGAGGAGCTCGCCGCGGTCGCGCGGCCGGTCGGCGAGGACGAGCGCGTCGAGGCGGAGGCGCCCGGCGCGGGCGTCGGACCGGTCCCGGTCACCCCGATCGTCGCGTGGCTCCGCGAGCGGGCCGGCGGCGACGCGTCCCTGATCAGGGGCTTCCACCAGTCGATGCTGCTGCGCACCCCGCCCGCGCTCGGCGCCGACGAGCTGGCGGCCGCGTTCCAGGCCGTCGCGGACCACCACGACGTCCTCCGGCTGCGCCTGGACACCGACGGCGACCGGTGGCAGCCGGTCGTCCGGCAGCCCGGCGCCGTGGACGCCGCCGCCCTCGTCACCCGGGTGGACGTCGCGGGCCTGGACGCCGACAAGCTCGCCGTGGTCATCGGCGAGCAGGCCGCCGCCGCCCGCGACCGCCTCGACCCCGAGGCCGGCACGACGGCGCAGCTCGTCTGGTTCGACGCGGGCCGCGACCAGGGCCGCCTCCTCGTCGTCCTGCACCACCTCGTCGTGGACGGCGTCACCTGGCGGATCCTGCTGCCCGACCTCGTCACCGCGTGGGCGGGCGGCACCCTCGAGCCCGTCCCGACCTCGTTCCGGCGGTGGGCGCAGCGGCTCACCGCCACCGCCGCCGACCGCGAGGACGAGCTGGAGGACTGGCTCGACATCGTCGACGGCCCGCCGCAGCGGCTCGCCCCGCGCGCCCTCGACCCGCGCGTGGACATCGCCGCCCGCGCCCGGTCGCTGACCGTCGAGCTGCCCGCCGACGTCACCGGCCCGCTGCTCAGCGACGTGCCCGCCGCGTTCCACGGCCGCGCCAACGACGTCCTGCTCACGGGCCTCGCCCTGGCCGTCGCGCAGTGGCGCCGCCACCACGGCGCCGGCCGCGGCACCGACGTGCTCGTCGACCTCGAAGGCCACGGCCGCGAGGACGTCGTGCCGGGCGTCGACCTGTCCCGCACCGCCGGCTGGTTCACCTCCATCCACCCCGTCCGGCTCGACGCGGGCACCGCCGACTGGGCCGCGGTCCGCGACGGCGGTGCGGTCGTCGGCACCGCCATCAAGAAGGTGAAGGAGCAGCTCCGCGCCGTCCCGGACGGCGGCATCGGCTACGGGCTGCTGCGCTACGGCGGCGGCGAGGCCGCCGAGGAGCTCGCTGAATCGCCCGCCGCGCCGATCGCGTTCAACTACCTCGGCCGCGTCGCGCCCGGCGACGGGGACGGCGACTGGACGATCGCGCCCGAGGAGACGCCCGCGGGCGAGGACCCGCGGATGCCGGTCGCGCACGTCCTGGAGATCAACGCGATCACCCGCGACGTGCCCGGCGGCCCGGTGCTGTCGGCGACGTGGACGTGGCCCGGCGGGCTGCTGGAGGAGGCCGCGGTCCGGGAGCTGGCCGACGGCTGGTTCACCGCGCTGCGCGGCCTCGTCGCGCACGTCGCGGCCGCCGGCGACGCCGCGCCCGCCGGCGGGTTCACCCCGTCCGACCTGCTCGTGGACCTGGACCAGAGCGAGATCGACAAGCTGCAGAACGCGTGGAGGGGCCAGTCGTGAACCGGGGGGACCTCGAGGACATCCTGCCGCTGTCTCCCTTGCAGCAGGGCTTCTTCTTCCACGCGCTCTTCGACGCCGACGGCGGCACCGGCACCGGCACCGGCGAGGGCGACGGCGCGGACGGCCGAGACGTCTACACCGCGCAGATCGTGCTCGACCTCGAAGGGCCGGTGGACGCCGGGGCGCTCCGGGCGGCCGCCGAGACGCTGCTGCGCCGGCACTCCAACCTGCGCGCCGCGTTCTGGCACGAGGACCTGTCGCGGCCCGTGCAGGTGATCCCGCGCACCGTCGAGCTGCCGTGGGAGGAGACCGACGCCGCGGACGCCGCCGAGGCCGACGCGATCGTGGCGCGGGAGCGGGCGCGCGGCTTCGACATGACCGCGCCGCCGCTGCTGCGGTTCGTCCTCGTCCGGACGGGCCCCGAGCGGTACCGGCTGATCTTCACCAACCACCACATCCTGCTGGACGGCTGGTCCACGCCGATCCTGGCGACCGAGCTGTTCATGCTGTACGTGCAGGGCGGCCACGACGCGGGGTTCCCGCGCGTCACCCCGTACAAGAACTACCTGGCGTGGCTGGCGAAGCAGGACCGCGCCGCCGCCGAGGAGGCGTGGCGCCGCGCCCTCGACGGGGTGGAGGAGCCGAGCCTCGTCGCGCCGGAGGCCGCCGCGCGCGCGCCGCGCCCGCCGGAACGCACCATCGCCGAGTTGGACGAGCGCACCACCCGCCGCCTCTCCCGCGCGGCCCGGCGGCACGGCGTCACGCTCAGCACCGTCCTGCAGGGCGCGTGGGGGCTGGTCCTCGGCCGGTTCCTCGGCAGCGAGGACGTTGTGTTCGGCGCGACCGTCTCGGGCCGCCCGCCGGAGCTGCCCGGCATCGAGCAGATGATCGGCCTGTTCATCAACACGCTGCCGATCCGCGTCCGGCACCGCCCCGGCGAGTCGCTCGCCGCGCTGATGGAGCGGCTCCAGGAGGAGCAGACCGCGCTGCTGGCGCACCACCACCTCGGCCTCACCGACATCCAGCGGATCGCGGGCCACGGCGGCGCGCTGTTCGACACGATGACGGTGCTGGAGAACTACCCGTTCGACCCGGCGATGCTGGACGGCTCGCTCAACGGGGTCCGCATCGCCGCCGCCGACTCCTACGACGCGACCCACTTCCCGCTGTCGTTCGTCGCCGTCCCGGACGACCGGCTGTCGCTGCGCCTGCACTACCGCCCGGACGTGTTCGAGCGCGATGTCGTCGAGGCGCTGCTCGCCCGCGTCCGCCGCTTCCTGGAGGCGTTCGCGGAGGACTCGTCCCAGCTCATCGGCGCCGTTGCGCTGGCGAGCGACGAGGAACGCGAGACCTTGGAGCGCTGGAACGACACCGCCGCCGACGCCCCCACCGGCACCCTTCCCGCGCTGTTCGAGGCCCAGGCCGCCCGCACCCCCGGCGAGACCGCGCTCGTCTGCGGTGACACGTCCCTCACCTACGCCGAGTTGAACGAGCGCGCCAACCGCCTCGCGCACGAGCTGATCGCGCGGGGGATCGGCGCCGAGGACCGCGTCGCTCTCGTCCTGCCGCGCACGCCCGAGATCGTCGTGGCGATCCTCGGCGTCCTCAAGGCGGGTGCCGCGTACGTGCCGATCGACCCCGAATATCCGGCGGACCGCATCGCGTACATGCTGGACGACTGCCGTCCCGCCTTCACCGTCACCGCCGACGACCTGCCCCTCGGTGAGGGCGGCCCCGCGCACGACCCGGGCGACGCCGACCGCGTCCGGCCGCTGCGGCAGGGCAACGCCGCCTACGTCATCTACACCTCCGGATCGACGGGACGCCCCAAGGGCGTGACGATCCCGCACACCGGCGTCCTGAACTACTTCGAGGCGCACCGGGACGCGTTCATGGACCCGGCGATCGAGGCCGCCGGCGGGCGGCGGATGCGGTTCGCGCACCTCGCGTCGTTCTCGTTCGACACCTCGTTCCACGGCCTGCTGTGGATGATGCACGGCCACGAGCTGCACCTCATCGACGACGCGACCCGCCGCGACGTCGAGGCGTACACCGCGTACGTGGCGCGCGCGCGGATCGACCTGGTCAACACCACCCCGTCGCACTTCGCCTCGCTTCGCGAAGCGGGCCTGCTCAGCGGCGACGGCCGCCACCTGCCCTCGCATCTGCTGCTCGGCGGCGAGGCCGTCAGCGACGCGCTCTGGGCGGAACTGCGCGCGATCCCGGGCCTGACCACCCGGAACCTCTACGGCCCGACCGAGTCGACCATCGACACGATGAACCAGGTCGTCGCGCGGGCCGAGCGGGTCTCCATCGGCGGCCCGCACCGCAACACCCGCGCCTACGTGCTGGACGCCGCGCTCCAGCCCGCGCCCGCCGGGGTCCCCGGCGAGCTGTACCTCGCGGGCGCGCAGCTCGCGCGCGGCTACCTCGGACGGCCGGCGCTGTCCGCCGAGCGGTTCGTCGCCGACCCGTTCGGCGCGCCGGGCGACCGCATGTACCGCACCGGCGACCTCGCCCGCTGGCTGCCCGACGGCACCATCGAGTACCTCGGCCGCGCCGACGACCAGGTCAAGATCCGCGGATTCCGGGTCGAGCCCGGCGAGATCGAGAACGTGATCGCCGGGTTCGACGGCGTCGCGCGGGCCGCCGTGGTCGTCCGCGAGGACCGGCCCGGCGACAAGCGCCTCGCCGCCTATGTCGTTCCCGCGGACCGGGCGGCGGGCGTGGACATCGCCGCGCTGCGGCGGTTCGCGGCCGAGCGGCTGCCCGACTACATGGTCCCGGCGTTCACCGCGCTGGACGCGCTGCCGCTCACCGTGAACGGGAAGCTGGACCGGTCCGCGCTGCCCGCGCCCGACACCGGCGCGCCGGTGAGCCGCGCGCCGCGCTCCCCGCAGGAGGAGATCCTCTGCGGGCTGTTCGCGGAGATCCTCGGCGTGCCGCGCGTCGGCGTCGACGACGGGTTCTTCGACCTCGGCGGCGACTCGCTCACCGCGACCCGGCTCGTCGGCCGGATCCGGACCGCGCTGCGCGCCGAGCTGCCCGTCCGGGCGCTGTTCGAGGCCCCGACGGTCGCGGGCCTCGCCGAACGCCTCGCCGAGGCCGGCGGCGACGTGCGGCCGCCGCTGCGGCGCGCCGAGCGCCCCGAGGTCGTGCCGCTGTCGTACGCGCAGCAGCGGCTCTGGTTCCTCAACCGGTTCGAGGGCGCGTCCGCGACGTTCAACATGCCGGTCGCGCTGCGGCTGGACGGCGCCCTCGACCTGGACGCGCTGCGCGCCGCCCTCGCCGACGTCGCGGAGCGGCACGAGTCGCTGCGGACGATCTTCCCGGACGGGTCCGGCAGCGCCCGCCAGCTCGTCCTGGACCCGGCTGCCGCCCGGCCGCGCGTCGACGTCGCCCCGGTCGCCGAGGCGGCGCTGCCGGCGGCGCTCGCCGCCGAGGTCGGGCGCGGCTTCGACCTCTCGGTGGAGCCGCCGTTGCGGGCCAGGCTCTTCGCCCTCGATGACGGCGCGCACGTCCTGGTGCTGGTGCTGCACCACATCGCGGCGGACGGCTGGTCGATGGCGCCGCTGGCCCGCGACGTGATCCTCGCCTACGCGGCGCGCGCGGAGGGCCGGGCGCCGCAATGGGAGCCGCTGCCCGTCCAGTACGCCGACTACACGCTCTGGCAGCGCGAGCTGTTCGGTTCCGAGGACGACCCGGACAGCCTGATCTCCAAGCAGATCGCCTACTGGCGGGACGCGCTCGCCGGGCTGCCGGAAGAGCTGCGGCTGCCCGCCGACCGGCCGCGCCCGGCGGAGGCGTCCTACCGGGGCGGCACGCACGCCTTCGAGCTGGACGCCGAGCTGCACGCGGGCCTGCTGCGCCTCGCCCGGGAGAGCGGCGCGAGCCTGTTCATGGTCATGCAGGCCGCGTTCGCCGCGCTCCTGACGCGGCTCGGCGCGGGCACGGACGTGCCGGTCGGGTCGCCGATCGCGGGCCGCACGGACGAGGCCCTGGACGACCTCGTCGGCATGTTCGTCAACATGCTCGTGCTGCGCACCGACACCTCCGGCGACCCTTCGTTCCGCGAGCTGGTCGCGCGGGTCAAGGAGACCGACCTCGCCGCCTACGCCCACCAAGACCTGCCGTTCGAGCGGCTCGTCGAGGTGCTGAACCCGGCGCGGTCGATGGCCCGGCACCCGCTGTTCCAGGTCGCCCTGTCGTTCCAGAACAACCCCGAGGCGCGGCTGGAGATGGACGGCCTCACCGGCGGCGCCGAACCGCTGACCGCCGGGACGGCGAAGTACGACCTGTCCCTCTACCTGGAGGAACGGCACGGCGGCGACGGCGCGCCCGGCGGGATCGAGGCCGGCCTCGAATACGCCCTCGACCTGTTCGACCCGGTGACCGCCGCCGCGATCGCCGGCCGGTTCGAGCGGCTCGTCCGCGACCTCGTCGCCGACCCGGACGCCCCCATCGGCACCGCCGAGATCCTGGAACGCGCCGAACGCCGCACCATCCTGCGCAAGTGGGCCGGCGGCAAGGCGCCCGAGGTGGAGCGGTCGACGATCCCGGCGCTGTTCGAGGCGCAGGCGGCGGCGCGTCCGGACGCGGTGGCGGTGTCGTTCGAGGGCACGTCGCTGACCTATGGGGAGGTGAATGCGCGGGCGAACCGGCTGGCGCGTCGCCTGGCCGAGCAGGGCGTCGGCCCGGAGCAGTTCGTCGCGCTCGCGCTGCCGCGTTCCGCCGATCTCGTGGTCGCGATCCTCGCCGTTTTGAAGGCCGGGGCGGCGTACGTCCCGATCGACCCCGACTACCCCGAGGACCGCATCGCGTACATGGTCGAGGACGCCGCGCCCGTCCTGACCCTGCGTCCGGACGACCTGGACGCGTCCGGCTACGACGACGCGAACCTGGGCGTCGAGATCTCGCCCGACAACCCGGCGTACGTCATCTACACATCGGGGTCCACCGGACGTCCCAAGGGCGTCGTGATCCCGCACCAGAACGTCGTCCGGCTGCTGCGCTCCACCGAAGAGTGGTTCCACTTCGGCCCCGACGACGTGTGGACGCTGTTCCACTCCTACGCGTTCGACTTCTCGGTGTGGGAGCTGTGGGGTCCGCTGCTGCACGGCGGCCGGCTCGTGGTGGTCCCGTACCTGACGTCGCGGTCGCCGGACGAGTTCCTGAAGCTCCTCGCAGACGAGCGCGTGACCGTCCTGAACCAGACGCCGTCGGCGTTCTACCAGCTCATGGCCGCCGACAAGGCGAACCCGGGCGCCGACCTGGCGCTGCGGTACGTCGTGTTCGGCGGCGAGGCCCTCGACCTCGGACGCCTCGAAGACTGGTACTCCCGGCACGCCGAGGACGCGCCGACGCTCGTCAACATGTACGGGATCACCGAGACGACCGTCCACGTGTCGTACGTCGCGCTCGACCGGGTCACCGCGGCGACGGCGCCGGGCAGCGTCATCGGCGCCGGCATCCCCGACCTGCGCGTCTACGTCCTGGACGACCGGCTCCAGCCCGTCCCGCCAGGCGTGGCGGGGGAGATGTACGTGGCGGGCCCCGGCCTCGCGCGCGGCTACCTCAACCGTCCCGGCCTGACCGCCGAGCGGTTCGTCGCCGACCCGCACGGCAGGCCGGGCACCCGCATGTACCGCACCGGCGACCTCGGCCGCTGGCGCGCCGACGGGACGCTCGAATACCTCGGCCGCGCCGACCAGCAGGTGCAGCTGCGCGGCTTCCGGATCGAGCTGGGCGAGGTCCAGTCCGCGCTGACCAGGCACGACGCCGTGGCGGACGCGGCGGTGATCGTCCGCGACGACCGCCTGATCGGCTACGTCGTGACCACCGGCGAGGTCGACGCGGCGGAACTGCGCGCGTTCGCCGGCAACCGGCTGCCCGACTACATGGTCCCGGCCGCCGTGGTCATGCTGGACGCGCTGCCGCTGACCACGAACGGCAAGCTCGACCGCAACGCATTGCCCGCGCCCGACTTCTCCGCGAAGGCGTCGTCGCGCGCGCCCCGTACCCCCGAGGAGGAGACGCTCGCCGGGCTGTTCGCCGAGGTGCTCAACCTGGAGCGGGTCGGGATCGACGACGGGTTCTTCGACCTCGGCGGCGACTCGATCATCGCGATCCAGCTGGTGTCCAGGGCCCGGCAGTCCGGCCTGGTCATCACGCCCCGCGAGGTGTTCCAGCACCAGACGGTCGAGGAGCTGGCGGCGGCGTCGCGCCCCGTGGGTGAGGGCGAGCGGGTCGAGGCGGAGGCGCCCGGCGCGGGCGTCGGCCAGGTCCCGGCCACCCCGATCATGCGCTGGTTCCAGGAACTGGACGGCCCGACCGCCGGCTACAGCCAGCGGATGCTGCTCCAGGTCCCGCCCGGCCTCGGCATCGAGGACCTGACGGCGGCGCTCCAAGCCGTCCTCGACCACCACGACATGCTGCGGCTCCGCGTCCGGGACGGCGAGTTCGAGGTCACCGAGCCGGGCACCGTCGACGCGGCGCCGCTCGTCCACCGCGTCGACGTGACCGGCCTCGACGACGACGCGCTGCGGGCCGTCCTCGCCGAGCAGGCCCGCGCCGCCCGCGACCGCCTCGACCCCGAGACCGGGACGGTGGCGCAGCTCGTGTGGTTCGACGCGGGACCAGAACACTCCGGCCGCCTCCTGCTGACCCTGCACCACCTCGTCGTGGACGGCGTGTCCTGGCGGATCCTGCTGCCCGACCTCGTCGCCGCCTGGGCGGGCGGGACCCTCGACCCCGTCCCGACCTCGTTCCGCCGCTGGGCGCAGCGCCTGGTCGCGGAGGCGTCCGACCCGTCCCGCACCGCCGAGCTGCCGCTGTGGGAGGACGTCCTCGCCACCCCCGACCCCGTCCTCGGCGCCCGCCCCCTGGACGCGGGGACCGACACGTTCGGGACGGCCCGGCACCTCACCGTCGACCTGCCCGCCGACGTCACCGGGCCGCTGCTCACCGACGTCCCGGCCGCGTTCCACGGCCGCGCCAACGACGTCCTGCTCACCGGCCTCGCCCTCGCCGTCGCCGAGTGGCGCCGCGACCGGGGCGTGTCCGACGACACCGCCGTCCTCATCGACCTGGAGGGGCACGGCCGCGAGGAGGTCGTGCCGGGCGTCGACCTGTCCCGCACCGCCGGCTGGTTCACCGCGATCTACCCGGTCCGGCTCGACGCCGGCTGGGTCGAGCCCGGCGACGTCCGCGAGGGCGGGCAGGCCGTCGGCACCGCGCTGAAGCGGGTCAAGGAGCAGCTGCGCGAGATCCCCGACAACGGGATCGGGTACGGGCTGCTCCGCCACCTGAACCCGGCCACCGGGAAGCGCCTCGCCGGGCGCCCGCACCCGCAGATCGCGTTCAACTACCTCGGCCGGTCCGCCGTCCCCGAGGCCACCGACTGGGGGCCCGCCGGGCAGGCCGACGCCGAGGCGCTCGGCGGCGGGCAGGACGGCGCGCTCGGCCTCGTCCACGCGATCGAGGTCAACGCGCACACCCGGGACCTGCCGGACGGCCCCGAGCTGTCCGCCACCTGGACCTACGCGGGCGGGCTGTTCGACGAGCACGCCGTCCGCGACCTCGCCGACCGCTGGTTCGCCGCGCTGCGCGGCCTCGTCGCGCACGTCGTGGACGCGCCCGCCGACGGGCCCGTGGGCGGCTTCACCCCCTCCGACCTGTCCCTGGTCGACGTCAGCCAGGACGAGATCGACGAGCTCGCCGCCGAACTCGACGGTGAATGGGAGCTGGATTGAGCAAGTCGCAGCTTGAGGACATCCTCCCGCTGTCCCCGTTGCAGCAGGGCCTGTTCTTCCACGCCCTGTACGACTCGGGGCACGACGTCTACACCGCGCAGATCGTGTTCGACCTGCGCGGCCCCCTCGACGTGGACGCGCTGCGCGCCGCCGCCGCGACCCTGCTGCGCCGGCACGCGAACCTGCGGGCCGGGTTCCGGCAGCGCAAGGAGGGCTCGCCCGTCCAGGTCGTGCACCGGGAGGTCCGGCTGCCATGGGAGGACGCCGACCTGACCGGCCTGCCCGAGGCCGGGCGGGACGCGCGGGCGCGGGAGCTGGCCGAGGCCGAGCGGACCCGCTCGTTCGACATGACCCGGCCGCCGCTGCTGCGCTTCCTGCTGATCAAGCTGGCGGACGGCCTGCACCGGATGGTGTTCACCAACCACCACATCCTGCTGGACGGCTGGTCCACGCCCGTCCTGCAGACCGAGCTGTTCGCGCTGTACCTCGCCAAGGGCGACGACACCGGCATGCCGCGCGTCGCCCCGTACAAGAACTACCTCGCGTGGATCGCCGCGCAGGACCGCGCCGCCGCCGAGGACGCCTGGCGCCGCGCGCTCGACGGCGTCGACGGGCCGACCCTCGTCGCGCCCGCCGCCCCGGAGCCCGGCACGGAGGCGCCCGGTCGCGTCCGGATCCGGCTCACCGAGGACCTCACCTCGGCGCTGTCCGCGCGCGCCCGCGCCCAGGGCGTCACCCTCAACACGGTGCTCCAGCTCGGCTGGGGCGTCCTGCTCGGCCGCCTCACCGGGGCGACGGACGTGGTGTTCGGCGCCGCCGTGTCCGGGCGCCCGCCCGAGCTGCCGGGCGTCGAGCAGATGATCGGCCTGTTCATCAACACGCTGCCGATCCGCGTCCGGGTCCGTCCCGCCGACACCGTCGCCGCCGCGCTCACCCGCCTGCAGGACGAGCAGGCCGCGCTCATGCAGCACCACCACCTCGGCCTGTCGGACGTCCAGCGGCTCGCGGGGACCGGGCCGTTGTTCGACACGATGACCGTCCTGGAGAACTACCCGTTCGACCCCGACGCGGCAGGCACCGACCTCGGCGGCCTCACCCTCCACAACGTCGACGGCCACGACGCCACCCACTACCCGCTGACGCTCGCCGCCGTCCCCGGCCGGGGGCTGTCGCTGCGGCTGGACTTCCGCACCGACCTGTACGGCGAGGACGAGGCGCAGCGGCTGATGCGGCGGTTCGTCCGGATCCTGGAGTCCGTCGCGCACCGTCCCGACCTGCCGCTCGGCCGCATCGACGTGCTGGAGGACGACGAGCGCGACCTCGTCCTGCGCGCCTGGCAGGGAGCCGGCACGCAGCGCCGCCCCGGAACGCTGACCGGCCGCTTCGCCGAGCAGCTCGCGAAGACCCCCGACGCGGAGGCCGTCGTCGCGGGCGGCGAGTCGCTCACGTACGCGGAGCTGGACGAGTGCGCGAACCGGCTGGCGCACCGCCTCATCGGGCTCGGCGTCCGCCGCGAGACGCCCGTCGCCGTCCTGCTGGAACGGTCGGCCGCGAGCGTCGTGGCGTCCCTGGCCGTCCTCAAGGCGGGCGGCACCTACGCGCCGATCCACCACGCCTACCCTCCCGAACGGACGGCCTGGGCGATCGAGGAGGTCGACGCGCCCGTCCTGCTCGTCGACACCGCCATGCGCGGCCGCGTCGCCCGCCTCGACACCTCCGCGCACGTCCTCGTCGTGGACGACGACCCGGAGACGGCCGCGCAGCCCGCCACCGCCCCGGACGTCCCGTGCCACCCCGAGCAGCTCGCCTGCGTGCTGTTCACCTCCGGCTCGACCGGTGTGCCGAAGGGCGTCATGCTCCGCCACCAGGACGCCGTCAGCCTCGCCACCGACGGCGAGCTGCGCGGCGGCGCCCACGACCGCGTCCTGTTCCACTCGCCGCACGCCTTCGACGCGCACATCTACGAGATCTGGACGCCGCTGCTGCACGGCGGCGCCACCGTCGTCGCGCCGCCCGGCCACCTCACCGGCGAGGCCGTCGAGGACCTGGTCCGCGCGCACGGCGTCACCGGCCTGTTCCTCACCACGACGCTGTTCAACCTGATCGCCGACGAGCGGCCGCAGGCCTTCGCGGGGCTCCGCGAGGTGCTCACCGGCGGCGAGTCCGGCTCGATGGCGGCGGTCCGGCGGGTCCTCGCCGCCTGCCCGGACACCGAGGTCGGCAACGTCTACGGGCCCACCGAGGCGACCACCTACACCACCATCGACCGGCAGCGGCCCCGGCTGACCACCGACCCCGGCGAGACGTCCGCGCTGCTCGGCCGCCCCATGGACGACCGGCGGACGTACGTGCTCGACCCGGCGCTGCGGCCCGTCCCGCCGGGCGTCGTCGGCGAGGCCTACATCGCGGGGCCGGGCGTCGGCCGCGGCTACCTGCGGCGCGCGTCGCTGACGGGGGAGCGGTTCGTGCCCGACCCGTTCGGGCCGCCCGGCTCCCGCATGTACCGGACGGGCGACCTCGTCCGGCACCGCCCCGACGGCGCGCTGGAGTACGTCGACCGCGCCGACCAGCAGGTGAAGGTCCGCGGGTTCCGGATCGAGCTCGGCGAGATCGAGGCCGCCCTCACCGCGCACCCGGACGTCGCGAACGCCGCCGTCGTCGCCCGCCAGGACGCGCCCGGCGTCAAGACCATCGTCGCCTACGTCATCGCGCCCGCGACCGACGGCCTCAAGGAGTTCCTCACCGAGCGGCTGCCGGAGTACATGGTGCCCGCCGCGTTCGTCCGGCTCGACACCTTCCCCGTCGGCCCGAACGGCAAGCTCGACCGGCGCGCCCTGCCCGCCCCCGACTACGCCGAAGCCGCCGCCGGGCGCGACCCAGCGACCCCCGAGGAGGAGGCGCTCTGCGGGATCGTCGCGGACGTCCTCGGCCTCGACCGGGTCGGCGCCGACGTTAGCTTCTTCGACCTCGGCGGCGACAGCATCGCCGCGCTGAAGCTCGTCACCCGCGCCCGCCAGGCCGGGATCGAGCTGACGCCCCGCGACGTGTTCACCCACCAGACCGTCGAGGCGCTGCTGCGCGCCGGGCAGCCCGAGGACCGGCTCGGCTTCGAGGTGCTGCTGCCGATCCGCACCACCGGGACCCGTCCGCCGGTCTTCTTCGTCCACCCCGCCGGCGGCCTCGCCTGGAGCTACCTGCAGTTCCAGCGGCACCTCGGCCCCGACCAGCCCATCTACGGCCTGCAGGGCAGCGCGTTCACCCGCGCGGACCTGCCCGGCTCCGTCGAGGAGATGGCGCGGGACTACATCGAGCAGATCCGCGCCGTCCGTCCGTCCGGGCCCTACCACCTCGTCGGCTGGTCGCTCGGCGGCCTCATCGCCTACGAGATGGCCGTCCGGCTCCAGGAGGCCGGGGAGCGCGTCGGGCTGCTCGGGCTCATCGACGCCTACCACACCCAGGACCTGGAGTCGGAGAAGCGGGAGATCCTGCCCGAGCTGCTGGAGTCCATCGGGATCGACGCGAAGATGGTCGCCGACGACGGCAACCCCGACATGGCCCAGATCATGGCGGTGCTCGCCGAACGCGACGACGCCCTCGCCACCCTCCAGGAGGACGACCTCGTCAACGTCTACCGCAACTACGAGAACGGGCTCCGCCAGGCCGAGCGGTACCGGCCCGGCCGGTACCGCGGCGACGTCGTCTTCTTCACCGCCCTCCAGGGCCGCACCGCGGACTCGCCGACCGGGCCGTCCAACTGGGGGCCGCTCGTCGAGGGGCAGATCGAGGACTACCCCCTGGACGTCGAGCACCACTTCCTGCTGGAGCCCGGCCCGGCCGCCGAGATGGGCGCCGTGCTCGCCGCCAAGCTCGACAAACTGCACGTCAACGACCAGACACCTGGAAACACTGGAAAGGGACGCCGATGACGAACCCCTTCGAGGACGCCGACGGCACGTACGTCGTCCTCGTCAACGACGAGGGCCAGCACTCGCTGTGGCCGTCGTTCGCCGAGGTCCCGGACGGGTGGACGGTCGCCAAGGCCGAGGACACCCGGCAGGCCTGCCTGGAGTACATCGAGGAGAACTGGACCGACATGCGGCCGAAGAGCCTCGTCGAGGCCATGGGTGAGTGACCCGGCGGCGGGGCGCGCCCTGGAGATCCCCGCGGTCACCGAGTGGGCGATGGAGATGCTCGACGCCGCCGACCTGCGGCCCGCGCCGCTGCCCGCCGTCGAGATGACCTTCACCCTGGCCGGGGTGCCGTCCGCGGACGTCAACCGGGCCCTGTACGCGATGGTCGGCGCCCGCGTCTGCTGGACGGACCGCTTCCCCTGGACGCACGCCGACTGGCGCGCCTGGGTGGAGCGCCCCGAGCTGTCCACCTGGCTCGCGATGGCCGAGGGGACGATCGCCGGGTTCTTCGAGCTGGAGGCCCAGCCGGGCGGCGACACCGAGATCCACCTCGTCGGGCTGACCCCCGCGTTCGTCGGCCGCGGCTACGGCGGCTACCTGGTCGAGCAGTGCACCCGGCGGGCGTGGCAGCGCGGCGAGCTGTGGGCCGCCGGCAGCGGCCCCGCCTCGCGGGTCTGGCTGCGCACCAGTACGCTCGATCATCCGAACGCGATGGCCAACTACCGGCGCCGCGGCTTCAAGGTGGCGGCCGAGACGACCGGGCCGAAGCTGGTCCCGGACCCGCGGGTCGCGCCGTGGCCGCTGCCGCACGACCCGCGGTCCGCGTCCCGCCGGTTCCAGGAGGAGGAGCTGATCACGTGAGCTGGTTCCGCTGCCCGGAGACCCGGCCGTGGGCGTCGATGCGGCTGTTCTGCCTCCCGCACGCGGGCGGGTCCGCGGTGTTCTACCGGCCGTGGGCGCAGGCGGTCAGCCCGGCCGTCGAGGTGCAGGCCGTCCAGTACCCGGGCCGCGCCGACCGGATGGCGGACGCGTTCGTCACCGACGCGCACCAGCTCGCCCGGCTGATCGCCGGCGCGATGGCGCCGCTGATGGACCGTCCCGCCGCGCTGTTCGGGCACAGCATGGGCGCCGTGCTGGCCTACGAGGTGGCGCGGCTGCTCCAGGAGCGGGGCACCCCGCCCGTGCACGTCTTCGCGTCCGGCGCCCGTCCCCCGCACGACCGGGGCGACGAGCGCGTGGCGGACCGGGACGACGACGGCGTGGTCGAGGCGATGGTCGAGCTCGGCGGCACCGACGCCGATGCGCTGCAGGACCCGGAGCTGCGCGAGCTGGTCCTGCCGTACGTGCGCAACGACTTCGCGCTGATCGAGGCGTACGAGCACCGGGACGGGACGCGCCTCACCGTCCCGATCACCGCGATCATCGGGGACGCCGATCCGCACGTGACCGAGGAGCAGGCGAAGGGCTGGGGGACGGTCACCACCGGCCGCTTCGCGCTGACGGTCCTGCCCGGCGACCACTTCTACCTGACGCCCCGGCAGCCGCAGGTCATCAAGGAGATCCACCGCACGCTCGAAGTCCCGGCCTGACATGGGACGGCGGCGGAGCGGCGTCCAGGAAGCCCCGGACACCGCCCCGCCGCCGATCTCGACCGCTGCGACTCAGTAGACCGAGACGCCGAAGGCGCTCAGCGCGGCGGTGACGGGCTGGAAGAACGTCGTCCCGCCGGAGGTGCAGTCGCCGCTGCCGCCGGAGGTGAGGCCGAGCGCGCTCGACCCGGCGAACAGCGAGCCGCCGCTGTCGCCCGGCTCGGCGCACACCGTGGTGCGGATCAGGCCGCTGACGCTGCCCTCCTGGTAGTTCACCGTCTGGTTGAGGGCGGTGACGCGGCCGCTGTGCAGGCCGGTGGTGCTGCCGCTGCGGTACACGGTCTGCCCGACCGTGGCGTTCGCGGCGCCGGTGATGTCGCGGGTGCCGCTGCTGTAGAGGCTCACGGACCCCTGGGTGTCGGCGGGGGTGGAGGTGTACTGGACGAGCCCGTAGTCGTGGCCGGGGAACACGCTGCGGACCGTGCGGCCGAGCGTGCGGCCGGACGAGTCGGTCCAGGTGGTGCCGATGTTGGTGCAGTGCCCGGCGGTGAGGAAGTAGTAGGTGCTGCCGCTGCGGACGTTGAAGCCGAGCGAGCAGCGGGCGCCGCTCGTGTAGATGGCCTCGCCGCCGCGGGTGAACGTGCGGAACTTCCCGGCGACGCGCTCGGTGCGGACGGCCGCGCCCTGCTTGGCGGCGGCGGCCTTCACCTTCTTCAGCGCGGCGCCCTTGACGCTGCCGTCCATGGTCAGGACGACCTGGTCGGTGGCGGGGTCGGCGGCCCAGGCGGTGCCGGGGACGGTCGCGTCGCGCTTGAGCGCGGCCATGACCTTCTTCAGGTCGGCGCCGCTGCGCGCGACCGTCTGCGGCACCGCGCCGGCGGCGCGGACGGCCCGCGCGGACGCGGCGTCGGTCACCGTGACGACCAGCCGGTCGCCCTTCAGGTAGGAGCCGGCGGTGTGCGAGCCGAGCCGCTGCGCGAGCGCCGCGCCCACGGCCTCCTGCCCGGCCGCGGTGCTCGCGGCGAACACGGTGCCGGCGGCGGACGCGGCGGACGGGGACGCCGCGTGCGCGGGGACGCTTGCGAGGGCGGTCGCCAGCAGGCCGGTCGCCGTCAGGGTGACGGCGCCGCCGACGCGTGCGTGACGGATCTTCACTGTGCCTCCAGGGGGGAGCGGGCACACCCGTGTGGTGCACCGGAGGTTCCGCACATCGTGGAAGAAGCGTCATCCGGGACGAAAGGGAAGAAAGTGCCTAAGTGCTGGTGATCGTCTTGTCACCATGGGTGCGCGCCGCCGGTCGCGGGCGGGGGAGCGGCGCGCCCGCCGGGCGCGCGGGTTCGGCGGCCGGGCGGCGAACCGGGCCGCGGCTGGACGCGGAGTCCAATGGGCCTCCCCGCGCGGCGCTCCGCGTCGTAGGGTCGAGGCGACGGGGGACCGGACATATGACGCGGATCCCCCGCCCCCGGTTCCCCGGCACGGGAGTGCCCATGGGAGTCGAGATCCGGGTGGAAGGGCTGAGGAAGTCGTTCGGGCGGCAGGTCATCTGGGAGGACGTGTCGCTCACCGTCCCGGCGGGCGAGATCTCCGCGCTGCTCGGGCCGTCCGGCACCGGCAAGTCGGTGTTCCTGAAGAACCTCGTCGGGCTGCTGCGCCCCGACCGCGGCCACGTCTACGTCGGCGGCGGAGACGTCCCCCGGCTCGCCGAGGGCCGGCTCTACGAGATGCGCCGCCATTTCGGCGTGCTGTTCCAGGACGGCGCCCTGTTCGGTTCGATGAACATCTTCGACAACATCGCGTTCCCGCTGCGCGAGCACACCCGGAAGGGCGAGTCGGAGATCCGCCGGATCGTGCTGGAGAAGATGGAGATGGTGGGGCTCTCCGGCTCCGAGCACAAGCTGCCCGGCGAGATCTCCGGCGGGATGAAGAAGCGCGCCGGGCTGGCCCGCGCGCTCGTCCTCGACCCCGACATCATCCTGGCGGACGAGCCGGACTCCGGCCTGGACCCGGTCCGCACCGCCTACCTGAACCAGCTGTTCGTCGACCTCAACGCCGAGATGGGCGCGACGTTCCTGATCGTCACGCACGACATCGGCACCGCCCGCGTGCTGCCCGACAACCTCGGCCTGCTGTTCCGCCGCGGGCTGGTGATGTTCGGGCCGCGCGAGATGGTGCTGTCCAGCACGCACCCGGCGGTCAACCAGTTCTTCAACGCGCGGCGTGAGGGCCCGATCGGGATGGCCGAGGAGAAGGACCTGGCCGACGTGGCGGGCGAGGCGCACGTCCCGCAGGCGATGCCGGGGCCGATCCCGCCGCAGCTGATGCCGAGCGACGGCAGCGTCCGGCCCGCGATGCGCCGCCCCGGCGCCTGGCTGCGGCAGCACGGCGTGACGCCGCCGCCCGGGTCGTTCATCGACGGGCAGGGGAACGACTGGCTGGCGGACTGGGACCGGCTGACCGCGGCCCGGCGCCGTCCGGAGTGACCCCCGGGCCGGGCGTGACGCACGTGACACCTGACGGCGGGGACGGGAGAATGATCCGGTGACATTGCTTCTGTCCCGTTCCGAGCTGGAATCGCTGCTCGTCCCCGCCGCGTGCCTCGAGGCGCTGCGCCGCGGCTTCACCGCCGCGGAGGACGGCACGGTGCCGCGGCGCGTCGTGGCGAAGGTGCCGGGCCAGGGCACCGCCACGGCGCTGCTGCCCGGCGTGGTGGAGGACATCCCCGCCTACACGGTGAAGGTGAACGCCAAGTTCCCGGGATCGCGGCCCGCGCTGCGCGGCGTGGTGTGCCTGCACGACCTCGGCACCGGCGAGCTGCTCGCGCTGCTGGACTCGGCGACCGTCACCGCGTGGCGCACCGGCCTCGCCGCCGCGCTCGGCACGCACGCGCTGGCCCGTCCCGCCGCCGACACGGTCGCGGTCATCGGCGCGGGCGCGCAGGCCGAGCTGGTGATGCGGGGGCTGGCGGAGCTGCGGCCGGTGCGCGGGCTGACCGTCTGCGACCTGGACGCCGAGCGCGCCGCCGCGTTCGCGGAGCGGCACGGCGAGCGGCTCGGCGCGCGGGCGTCGGTCGCCGCCGACCCGCGCGACGCCGTCCGGGGCGCCGGCATCGTCGTCGTCGCGACGTGGGCGCGCCGCCCGCTGCTGCACGCCGCCGACGTCGCGCCGGGCACCCACGTCACCTCGCTCGGCGCGGACGAGCCCGGGAAGGCCGAGCTGGCGGCCGACCTGCTGGAGGGCGCCCGGGTGGTGGTCGACGACGTGCCGCTCGCGGTCGAGATGGGGGTGCTCGCGGGCGCGGGCCTGGACGTCAAGCACGCGGCCGGGACGCTGCGCGACCTGCTGCTCGGCGAGGTGCCGGGCCGGGTGAAGGACGGCGAGGTGACGGTGTACGCGCCGGTCGGCCTGCCCTGGCAGGACCTCGCGCTGAGCTGGACGGCCTACCGGGCCGCCCGCGCCGCGGGGACGGGCCGGGAGACCGACTTCCTGGCGTGACCGCACCGCCGCGCGCAGCGTATTGAAACAGGTTCTAGTTCCTGTCTAGGCTGGGCGGTCACGGGCGAACGACCGGGAGGTGACGCCGGTGATCCAGGACCGGTTCCGAATCGAGGGCAGGGTCGCGGTGGTGACCGGCGCGGGCCGCGGGATCGGCGCGGCCGCCGCGGTGGCGCTCGCCCAGGCCGGCGCGGACGTGGCGATCTCCGCCCGCACCGAGGAGCAGCTGCGCAAGGTGGCCGCGGAGATCGAGGCGGCCGGCCGGCGCGCCCTCGTCGTCCCCGCCGACCTCAGCAGGCCGGACGCGGCCGCCGAGCTCGCCGCGCGCGCCGTCGAGGGCCTCGGCCGCCTCGACATCGTGGTCAACAACATGGGCGGCACCATCCCGAACGCCTTCCTGGACACCACGCCCGAGTACCTCGAGAACGCGTTCCAGTTCAACGTCAGCACCGCGCACGCGCTGACCCGCGCCGCCGTGCCGCACATCCTGGAGTCCGCGACCGCGTCCGCGCCGGGCGCCGTCGTCAACATCTCCTCGGTGATGGGACGGGTCGCCGGCCGCGGCTACCTCGCCTACGGCACCGCCAAGGCCGCCCTCGCCCACTACACCCGGCTCGCCGCCACCGACCTCGCGCCGCGGATCCGCGTCAACGCGGTCGCCGTCGGCTCCGTCGCGACGTCCGCGCTCGACATCGTGATGACCAACGACGAGCTGCGCACGCAGATGGAGCGGGGCACCCCGCTCGGCCGCATCGGCGACCCCGAGGACGTCGCGGCGGCCGTCCTCTACCTCGCCTCGCCCGCGGCCGCCTACACCACCGGCACCGTGCTGCGCGTCGACGGCGGCATCGACGTCCCGAACCTCGACCTCGGCCTGGAGGACCTGTGACGTACCGCGTCGTCCAGTGGAGCACCGGCAACGTCGGCCGGCACGCGATCGCGGGCATCGACGCCCGCCCCGACCTGGAACTGGCCGGAGTGTGGGTGTCCAACCCCGCCAAGATCGGCAAGGACGCCGGGGAGCTCGCCGGGCTCGGCCGCACCCTCGGCGTCGCCGCGACCGGCTCGGAGGAGGAGCTGCTCGCGCTGCGCCCCGACTGCGTCGTCTACACCTCGATGGCCGACGTCCGGCTGATGGAGGCGATCGACGACCTGTGCCGCATCCTGCGCGCCGGGATCAACGTCGTGTCCAGCAGCCCGGTGTTCCTGCAGTTCCCGGACGGCGTCGTCCCGCCGGAGATGTCCGATCCGGTGCGGGAGGCGGCGGAGGCGGGCGGCGCGTCGCTGTTCGTCAACGGCATCGACCCCGGCTTCGCCAACGACGCGCTGCCGCTCGCCGTCACCGGCATCAGCGAGCGGATCGACCAGGTCCGCTGCATGGAGATCCTCAACTACGCCACCTACGACCAGGGCACCGTCCTGTTCGACATCATGGGGTTCGGCCGGTCCCTCGACGACACGCCGATGCTGCTGCAGCCGGGCGTGCTGACGATGGCGTGGGGCAGCGTCGTCCGCCAGCTCGCCGCGGGCCTCGACGTGGAGCTGGACGAGGTCACCGAGCACCACACCCGGCTGCCCGCCCCCGAGACCTTCGAGGTGTCCTCCGGGACGATCGAGAAGGGCACCGCCGCCGCGCTCCGCTTCGAGGTGCGCGGGATGCGCGGCGGCGAACCCGTGATCGTCCTGGAGCACGTCACCCGGCTGCGCGACGACCTCGCCCCCGACTGGCCGCAGCCCGCCGGTGCGGGCTGCTACCGGGTCGAGGTCCGCGGCGAACCGGACTACACCGTCGACCTCCAGCTGCTCGGCGGCGACGGCGACCACAACACCGCGGGGCTGAAGGCGACCGCGATGCGGCTGGTCAACGCGGTCCCCGCGGTCGTGGCGGCGCCGCCCGGCCTGCTCACCGCGCTCGACCTGCCGCCGATCACCGGCCGCGGCCTGCTCTAGCGCGGGGCCGGGGCGGCGTTCAGGACCGGGACGAGCGCGTCCTCCTCCCGGTCCAGGTGGGCCTCCAGGTCGGCGGTGAGCCGGTCCACGTCGGCGGCGAGGGCCGCGCGGTCCGGCGCGTCGCCGGTGACGAGGTCGCGGAGCCGGTCCACGATCGTCTTGATCGCTTCGTGCTCCGCGCGCATCCGCGCGAGCGCCGGCGCCAGCCCGGGGTGGTCCCGCTCGACGCCGGGGAACAGCATCAGGTCCTCGCCCGCGTGGTGGTTGCCGAGCCCCTGGCACAGCACCAGGCAGTTCACGCGGAGCTGCGCGCCGAGCCCCGCACCGGACGCGGAGACCTCCGCGCGGATCCGGCGTAGCTCGTCGCGGAACGCGTCGTGCACCGCGACGAGCATGTCGCCGGGGCGCTCCGGCCCGGGCGGCGGGCCCTCGGTCGTCTGCACCAGCGCGACGACCGGCAGCGTCCGGCCCGACTTCGCCTCGTACTCCGCCCAGCCGGGGTCGCTCTCGACGGCCCGCGCGAACGCCCGGTCGCGCTCGTCGCCCTCCAGGACGACCGCCTCCGCCTCGTACTTGAACGCGCCGCTCTCCACGGTCACGCGCGGGTTCGCGACGAGGTTGTGGAACCATGCGGGGTGCTTCGGTGAGCCGCCCGCGGACGCGATGACGAGGACGCGCCCGATGCCGTCCGGGAGGTAGCCGAGCGGCGTGGTGTGCGGGGCGCCCGTCCGCGCCCCGGTGGTGGTCAGCAGGAGCAGCCGGCCGCCCTCGAAGGGGCCGCCGACCCGGCCGCCGTTCGCGCGGAACTCCGCGATGACCTGCTCGTTGAAATCCATTCTGTGGTGGTCGTCCTCTCTGTTTTCGGGCATGGCGAATCGACTGTCGAAAGGGGATGTGTGCAGGCCGTCGAACGGCATGCGAAAACGGCACGCGAACGGCGCAGGGAATAGCGCTCCGAACGGCGTGTGAAGAAAAGGGGGAAGGCGTCCGCGGGCGGCGGTGGTCAGCGGGCACGCCGCTGACATCGCGCTATGCGGAGAAGAAGGAAGAAGGGGAAGGGCAGGGCGGGCCGCGCGCCCGCCTCCGGCTCACTCGGAGGCCGGGTGCCTCACTCGCTCGTGGCCCATGGCCGACCCGGCAGTCACGGAAGCGAATCTACTCAAGCCGCGCGCATTTCTCAAGTGCGCTTTCCCGGCCCCTTTTTCACAGTCCTTCGCGGAGGGCGAGGGCGGCGGCCTGGGTGCGGCCGCTGACGTTCAGTTTCGCGAGGATGTTGGAGACGTGCACGCTCGCGGTCTTCGGGGAGATGAACAGCGCCGCCGCGATCTCCTTGTTGTTGCGTCCCTCGGCGACCAGCTTCAGCACCTCCCGCTCCCGCGCGGTCAGCGCGGCGAACGGCCCCGCCGGGGCGGGGGCGGCGGCCCGGCCGGCGCCGGTGTCCAGCCGGGCGCGGGATCCGAGGTCGCGGAGCGCCGCCAGCAGCGGCGCCGCGCCGAGCCGCTCTGCCGCCGCGACCGCCCGCCGCCACTCCTCGGCGGCCGCGTCCCGGTCGCCGCTCTCGGCGAGGGCCTCCGCGAGCCGCCACCGCGACCGCGCCACCTCGTACACGAACCCGCCGTCCGGGTCGCCGTAGGTGAACAGGTCCACGGCCGTGCGCCACAGGTCCGCGTCGAGGACGCCGTCGAGGCGGCGCCGCTCCGCCTCGGCGCGGGCCAGCCAGGCGCGCCCCTCGACGCCGAGCCAGCCGCGGGGCCATCCGTCGGAGGTGGTCGTCGCGGCGCGGCGGGCGCGCCCGATCAGGTCGTCGCCCGCCTCGATCGCGGCGCGGACCGCGTCCTCGTCCCCGGCGGCGCGCGCGCGGGCCGCCAGCTCGGCGTGCGCCCACAGGCCGATCGCCGCGACGCGGATGACGGGCGCCTCCTGCGTGTAGACGCTCTCCCGCAGCGTCCGCTCGACGTGCTCGACCGCCTCGCCGGGGTCGCCGTTCCAGAGCGCGTGCTCGGCGGCGAGGCCGTGCGCGACGTAGTTGAGGAACGAGTCCCTCGCCCACAGCGGCGCGATCCAGCGCAGCCGCTCCTCCACCGCCGGGCTGCCCTGGGCGACCTCGGTGAACAGCGCGTACGCCGACACCTGCGCCTCGGGCGTCCGCGCGACCCGGACGGCGAACTCGCCGGCGAGCCGGTCCGCCTCCGCCCAGTCGCCGGAGGTGTAGTGGATCAGGTACCGCAGGCAGCGCAGGACGATCCCGTAGGTGCTCCAGCCGAGCCCGGCGTCCAGCGTCCACTTCACGGCCTCGTCGGCCGCGGCGGTGGCGCCGGCGAGGTCGCCCCGGTCGAACTTCGCCCGCGCGTGGTGGAACGCGGCGCGCAGCGCGACGACCTGGCGGCCGCCCTCCAGCGCCAGGTCCCGGGCCCGCTCGAACACCTCGACCACGTCCGGGGCGGCCTCCCGCGACTCGCGGAACACGCCGAGCGTCACCAGCAGGCTCGCCTCGGCGCCGGTGGCGCCGGTGGCGCGCGCCAGCTCGATCGCCTCCTCCGCGACCGCGGGCATCTCGCCGTGCTCGTCCTGGTACAGCAGCGTGCGGGCGTAGGTGGACAGCGCGGCGGCGCGCTCGGGACGCGGCGGGTCCGGCGGCAGCATCGCGACGGCGGCGCGGGCCATCTCCTGCGACTCGTCGTCCTCGTCGACGTCGGAGAGGTACTCGGCGAGCCGGTCCCGGATCCGGGCGCCGAGCACGACGTCCGCGGGGTCGGCGAGCTCCAGCAGGCGCCGCAGCCGGGAGATCGCGCGGCGCTGCTCGCCCGCCCTTCCCGACGTGCGGACGGTGTCGAGCGCCAGCCCCATCCGGTCGGTGCCGGACGCGCCCTCCGGGTCCGGGACCGCCTCCCACAGCTCCAGAGCCCGGTCGTAGTGCTCGAACGCCTCGTCGGGCGCGCCGAGCCGCTCGGCCTCCCGGCCCGCCCGCACCGACGCGGCGAACGCGGTCGGCAGGTCGTGCGCGGCGAGGCTGTGGTGCGCCAGCTCCGCCGCCGACCCGCGCCGCCCGCCCGGCGGGACGTCCGGGCCCGCGCCGAGCAGCCGGGCGAAGTCGGCGTGCAGCCGGGTCCGCTCGCCGGGCAGCAGGTCGGCGTAGACGGCCTCGCGCAGCAGCGCGTGCCGGAACGTGTAGCCGGTGCCCGCCGGGACGAGCAGCTGGTGCGAGACGACCTCGCGCAGCGCCTCCCCGACCGCGGCCTCGTCCAGGCCCGCCGCCCGGCGGACCAGCTCGTCGTCGATGCGGCGGCCGGCGACCGCGGCGACCCGGACGACGCGCTGCGCGCCGTCCGACAGCCGCTCGACCCGCGACAGCAGCAGGTCGGCGAGCCCGGCGGGCAGGTCGTCGCCGGTGCTCTCCGCCGAGTACAGCTCGGCGGCGTAGAACGCGTTGCCCTCGGAGCGGCGGTGCACCCGCTCGACGGTGCCGGCGGTGACGGGCGCGCCGCCGCCCGCCAGCCCGGCGAGGTACTCGGCGGTCTCGGCGGGCCCGAACGGGCGGACCTCGACGCCGGTCACGGTCGGCAGCCGCAGCAGCTCGGCGACCACCGGCCGCAGCGGGTGCCGGCGGTGCAGGTCGTCGGACCGGTAGGTGCCGACGAGGCAGACCCGCTCGCGCGACAGCACCCGGCTGAGGAAGGTCAGCAGGTGCCGGGTCGACCGGTCGGCCCAGTGCAGGTCCTCCAGGACGAGCAGGACGGGCCGGTCCCGGCCCTCGGTGCGCGCGCCGAGCTCGCCGAGCAGCCCGAGCACCGCGCCGAACAGCTGCTGCTGGCCGAGCTCGGACGCCGCGTCGGGCGGCCCCTCGCCGTCCGGGAGCAGCCGCCGCAGCACCGGGCGGGACTCCAGCGCCGCGCGCACGTCGGCCGCCTCCGGGCCCGTGCCGCGCGACGCGGTCCACAGCGCGTCCGCCAGCGGCAGGTAGGGCATGCTCTCGCCCAGCTCGGCGCACTGCCCGACCAGCACGGCGCAGTCCCGCTCGCGGGCGGCGGCGGTGAGCGCGGACACCAGATGCGTCTTGCCGACGCCGGCGTCGCCGCTGACCAGCACGACGGCGGCGCCGCCCGCGGCGGCCCGGTCGAGCGCGCCGGTCAGCTCCGCCAGCTCGGCGGTCCTGCCGATCAGCACTCGGCCGCCCCTTTCCGTCATCCCGCACAGTATCCCAGGGGACGGGATGAACCGCCCGCGGTACCGGGCCGCGCGCCGCCTGCCCGGGCCGCGCGCCGCCTACACGGGCGCGCCGGGGCCGGCGGCGAACCGGGTGGCCAGCGCGGCCTTGTCGGGCTTGCCGCCGGGCGTGCGGGGCAGCTCGTCGATCTCCCACAGGTGCCGCGGCTCGCAGCGCGCCCCGAGCGCGCCGCGGACCAGCTCCCGGAGGCCGTCGAGATCGACCGGCCGGCCGTCCCGCCCGACGACGACGCCCGCGAGGACCCGCCCGGCGGCGTGCGGGAGCGCGAACACGGCGGCGTCGAGCACGGCCGGGTGGCCGGTGAGGACGTGCTCGATCGGGTGCGCGTACAGCCCGCCGGGGAGCCGGTCCTCGGTCCGGTCGAGCAGGAACAGGTGCCCGTCGGCGTCCATGCGGCCGACGTCGCCGGTGCGCAGCCAGCCGTCCCGGCACGCCGCGGCGGTGCGCGCGGGGTCGCCGGGGTAGCCGCTCATCCGCTGCGGCGACCGCGTCCACACCTCGCCGGCCTCGCCCGCGGGCAGGTCGGCGCCGTGCCGGTCGCGGACGCGCAGCTCGACGCCCGGCACGGCGCGCCCGACCGACATCAGCAGCTCGGGCCGGGCGTGGTCGCGCGGCTCCAGCACGGTCAGGAACCCGCCCTCGGACGTGCCGTAGTTCTGCATCAGCAGCGGGCCGAGCCGCCCGGCGGCCCGCGCGGTGCGGGCGGGCACGGCGGCGGCACCGCCGTAGACGATCAGCCGCAGGGTCGTCAGGTCGGCGGGCGCGTCCTCCAGGTGCTCGGCGAGCCCGTACAGGTCGACGGGACGGCCCGCCATCAGGTGCGTCACCGCCTCCCGCTCGATCGTCTCCGCCAGCCGCTGCGGCCGCGCGTCCGGTTCCAGGACGGCGGTGCCGCCGCCCGCGAGCGTCCAGATCACGAACATGTCCGGCAGGTACCGCGCGCGCGGCGTGACCAGCAGCCGCCACGGCGGCGGCCCGTACATGGCCTGCGCGGCGGCGAGGTGGGCGGCCTCGGCGTCCGGCCCGTACGCCACGATCTTGTTCTGCCCGGTCGTGCCGCTGCTGAAGGTCACCAGGGAGGCGCCGTCCGGGACGCCCGGCATGTCCACGTCGCCGGTCGCGGGCGCGAGGTACAGGCCGTCGTCGAGGGCCTCGTGGACGCGCACCGGGCACGCCGCGAGCAGCCTCTCCGCCTCCGCTCGCCGCGACGGGGCGTACAGCAGGGCCGACGCGTCCAATGCCCGCATCGCCCGCACGACGACCTCGTCCGGCACACCGCCCCAGACGTGGACGAAACGGCAGCCGAGCGCGAGCGCGACGATCCGCGCGACGGGCGACTCGGCGCCGGTGCCGTACAGGCAAACGATCGTGTCGCCCCGCCGGACGCCGCCCGCCGCGAGCCGCCCGGCCGCCGCCGACACCATGTCGAGGGCGTCGTCGCCGGACAGCCGCAGCCCGCCGCACACCAGCACCTCGCGCGGGCCCGCCGCCCGGAGGCCGTCCAGGAGCGCGCGCCCGAGCCCGTTCACCGGGACGTCCCGCCGAGCAGCACCGGCAGGGACGTGGTGCTCAGCGCGAGCACCGACCGCACCGGGTCCAGCTCGTCCGGCGGCTTGGCGAGCGCGAGCCCCGGGAACGCCGCGAACAGCGCGGACAGCGCCACCTCGCCCACGAGCCGGCCCAGCGGGGCGCCGAGGCAGAAGTGCGCGCCGTGCCCGAACGACAGGTGCGGCGGCGGGTCGGACGCCACGTCGAACCGCGCGGCCCGGTTGCCGTACCGGCCGGGATCGCGGCCCGCGGCGGCGAAGCACGCGAGGACGGCCTCGCCCTTCCGGACCGTCACGCCGCAGATCTCCACGTCCCGCACCGCGTAGCGCATCGGGAAGTGCCGCAGCGGCGCCTCCAGCCGCAGCGCCTCCTCCACCGCCGCGCTCCACGGCCGCGCGCCACCGCGCACCAGGTCGAGCTCGCCGGGGTCCGCCAGCAGCAGCCGCACCGCGTTCGTGATCAGGTTGACCGTGGTCACGTGGCCCGCCACGTACAGCTCCTGGACGGTGTCGAACACCTCGCCCTCGGTCAGCTCCGCGCCTTCCAGCGCGACCAGGTCGCTGATCAGGTCGTCGGCGGGGGAGCGGCGCCGCTCCTCGACGGTCTCCCGGATCACCGCGTCCCGCCCGGCGCGCGCGCTGGCCAGGCGCTCAGGCGTCCCGCGCGTCGTCGTGAGGACGTGGTCGTTGCCGGTCAGCTCCGCGCGGCGCTCGCGCGGGATGCCCATCACGTCCGAGATGACCTCGCACGGCAGCGGATACGCGAACTCCCGGCGCAGGTCGACCGGACCGGGCGGCAGGCCCGCCAGCCGGTCGACGAACTCCGCCGTCACGGCCTCCACCCGGGGACGCATCGCGGCGATCCGGCGCGCCGAGAATACCCGCGACAGCGGGCCGCGCAGCCGCCTGTGCTCCTCGCCCTCGGCGTTCAGCATCGTCCTGGCCAGCACGATCGGGGCGAGCGACCCGTCCGCGCGCAGCGCCCGCCGCCCCTCCGCCGACCAGTGCCGGACGTCCCGCGACAGGTCCGGATGGGCGAGGACCGCCTCCAGCACCCCGTGCCGCGCCGCCGCCCACGCCCGCACGCCCTCGACCTCCACCGGCACCAGGGCGCCCGCCTCCCGCAGCCGCGCGCTCTCCCCGTGGACGTCCCGGACCGCCGGATCCAGGACGAACCGGGCCCGCTCCGGGGCCGTCACACCCGCTCCGGCGTCGCGGCGAGCCGTCCGGCGTCGACGCCCGGGGCGCGGCCGGCGTACAGGTCGCGGACCACCTCCCCGGCGGCCGGCGCGGTGCACAGCCCGTGCCCGGAGAACCCGGCCGCATACAGGAACGGGATCGCGCCCGGCAGCCGCCCGATGAACTCCGTCCGGTCGGGGCTGGCGTCGCGGACGCCGGTGAACGCCGTCCGCACGTCCGCCCCGGCCAGCGCCGGGTACACCTCGGCCAGCCGCTCGCGCACCCGCGCCCGCCACCCGTCCCGGTCCGCGCCCGGATACCCCATGCCGACCAGCAGCCCGTCCCCGCGCCTGCGGACGAGCAGGCCGCTGTCCGCGTGCAGCGTCATCGGGACGTCCGGCATCGGCGCCCCGGACGGCGGCGGCCCGCACTCCAGCAGCTCCTGCTCGACCGGGTCGCCGAGCGGCAGCTCCACCCCCGCCGAACGGGCCAGCGGCGCCGACCAGGCCCCGGCCGTGCACACGACGGCGTGCGCGGCGAGCGGCCCGTCGCCGGTGTCGACCCGGCCCGCGCCGATGTCGACCGCCTTGACCGGGCAGCCCGTCCGCAGCTCGGCGCCCGCCCGCCGGGCCGCCTCGGCGAACCCGGCGACGATCGCCGCGGTGTCCGAGACGTACGCGTCCGGCGACCACGCCGCCGCCACCAGCGGGACGTCGCCGAGCAGCGGGTTGCGCCGCCGCGCCTCGTCCGCGCCGATCAGCTCGACGTCGACGCCCGCGGCGCGCTGCGCGGGCAGATCGGCCTCGCATGCCGCCACCTGCTCCTGCTCGCCGAACAGCACCAGGTAGCCGACCCGCCGGAGCGGCACCGCCCTCCCGGCCCGCTCGGCGAACGCCCGGTACGCGGCGAGGCTCCGCACCGCCATCGCCGAGCTGACCGGATTGCCGGGAAAGTAGGTGCGGACGACGTCCGCCGTCGCCCGCGACGCCCCCGACCCCAGCTCGTCCCGCTCCAGCAGCACGGTCCGGACGCCCGCCTCCGCCAGATGGCACGCCGCCGACAGCCCGACGACCCCGCCGCCGATCACCACCGCCGGATGCGGGCCGCTCACGACGCGGCCCCGGCCTGCCGCAGATGGTCGCCGACGTTCCACGGGAACAGGTGCAGGTTCCATCCGCCCAGGCAGTTCACGTACAGCGCCATGTGCGCCATCACCGCGGCGAAGTCCTGCCGCCGGTCCAGCCGGTCCAGGCCGTCGAGCAGCCGCTCGGTGAACCCGCCGAGCTTCTCCAGCCCGCAGTAGGCGAGGAACTCCGCGGGCACCGCGATCAGCGCGTGCGCCATCCGCCGCAGCGGCTCCAGCGGCAGCCCCTCGTGCGCCGCCCGGACGAGGCCGCTGTAGGCGTTGTATCCCAGCGGCCGGGTCTCGCCGTTGACGAACAGCAGCGTCGTCAGGACGGTCCCGTGCGTCCCGGCGCGCGACGCGATGCGCCCGTCGTGCAGGTCGACCAGCTCCTGCGGCGGGTCCAGCCAGATCCGCTCCGTCTCGGCGTGCACGTCGCCGACCAGCGCGTCCATCTCGGGGTCGGCCGCGGTCAGGCGCGGCACGCGGTGCCCGCCCGGCTCCCCGGCGCGGCGCACCTCCGCGACGACCGGCTTCTTGGACGAGTACACCGACTCCCATACGGCCCGCCCCGCGTCGGTGAGCGCGTCCAGGTCGCCTTCCGCGATCCGCCCGATCGGCGTCGCCGCCATCGGCTCGGTCAGCTCCCCGTACTTGATGCCGAGGTGCTGGAGCCGCGAGCAGAACAGCGTGCCGTCCGGCACGGCCCGGCGGTCGACCCGGTGCACGGCGGGCAGGTGGAGCACGTCGTGCACGGGCGCGACGTGGTACAGGTGGTGGCCGGCGACCAGCGCGTGCCCCTGCAGGCTCCGGTACGGCAGCGCGTCCCAGATCGCGTCGGCCAGCACGGGGTTGCGCTCGTCGAGGTCGGCGGCGACGGTGACGCCCAGCACGGGCCACCCGATCTCAATGCGTCTCGATGTCTTCACAGTCCGTAGCCATACCCTCTGACCTGCGAAAACATGCTCCCCCGCCGAGCCGAGCCCGCACGATCCGACCGGTAGGAGGCGAAGCCGAAGGCGAGCCTTCAAAGTAGG
This sequence comes from Actinomadura sp. NPDC048394, assembly GCF_040651755.1. NCBI lineage: Bacteria > Bacillati > Actinomycetota > Actinomycetes > Streptosporangiales > Thermomonosporaceae > Actinomadura > Actinomadura sp. NPDC048394. The sequence goes on from NZ_JBEZJL010000052.1 coordinate 68,324, forward strand.
CGCAGCGACCCGAGCGACCACGCGAGCGCGCTATCTGACCGGCGAGACGAAGCCGAAGGCGAGCCTTCAAGAGGGCGCAGCAACCTGAGCGACCGCGCGAGCGCGCTATCTGACCGGCGTGACGAAGCCGAAGGCGAGTCTCGCCGGGAAGCTCGCGAAGCGAGTTCGCGCTCGCCCAATCGCGGTCAAGGGCCGAGCCGCCAGGCGAGGCACTTGGGCCGGGATTGAAATCAGCAAGGCCCCGGATCTGGGGGAGGATCCGGGGCCTGCGGTCGGTGGGGGTCAGCCGGCGAGTGCGGGGACGCGCTCGGCGTCGCTCTCCACCTCGTCCTCGGGGACGGGTTCGGGGTCGGGGACGGGCAGGATCCGCTCGTAGGCGCGGAGCGTCTCGGCGGCGATCCGGTCCCAGGAGTACCGGGACCGGGCGCGGTCGGCGGCGGCGATGGAGTAGCCGTGCAGGGTGGTCTCCTCGCCGAGGAGCCGGCGTACGGTGCGGCCGATGACGGCGGGCCGTCCGGCCGGCACGTGCAGGCCGGTGATCTTGTCGAGCACCTCGTCGGTGTTGCCGCCGGCCGGGGTCGCCACGACCGGGACGCCGCAGGCCATGGCCTCCAGCGGGGTGGTGGGGCAGGGCTGGGCGGGGGTCAGGCAGAGGACGAGGCTGGCGGTGCGCAGCAGCTTCGGCAGCGACTTGCGCGGCAGCCGGCCGAGGAAGATGACGCGGTCGGCGACGTGGAGTTCCTTGGCCAGCATCATGAGCCGGTGCACGACCGGATCGTTCTCGAGGTCCTCGCGGGCGGGGCCGCCGGCGACGGCGAGCTCGGCGCCGGGGACGTGGACCAGGGCGCGCAGCGCGGTCGCGACGTCGCCGGACTCGAGGTCGTCGCAGACCATCACGAGCCGGTCCCGGTCGCCGTGCGGCATCGCGGGGCCGACCTGGGCGAACTGGTCGGCGTCGACGGCGTAGGGGACCACGGCGACCGACGGCCGCGGGACGCCCATCCGGACCACCGCGCCCGCCTCCTCGGCGTGCCCGGCGAGGACGATGTCGGCGCCGCGGCCGATCGCCTTCTCGAGCCGGTCGCGGTGGGGGTGGACCCGGCCGCCGGCGCGCCGCTCGGCGGCGGCGACGCCGTGGTAGCTCTGGGCGAAGGGGATGCCGAGCTCGCGGGCGACGGCGCAGGCGGCGAGGCCGCCGATCCAGCCGTGCGCGTGCACGAGGTCGGGGCGTCCGGCGCCGGACCAGCGGTGGCGCAGCTCGTCGGCGAGGTCGCGGACGTGGTCGAGCAGCTCGTCGTCGGTCAGCGGGCGGGCCGGGCCGGCGTCCAGGTGGACGAGGGTCGCGCCCGGTCCGAGACGGACCCGGCCGCGGGCGTCCTCGGCCTGGCGCCGGGCGTAGACCGTGACCTGGTGGCCCGCGTCGGTGCGGGCGAGCGAACGGGCGAGATCCCGGACGTGGACTGACTGCAGGTGTTCGCCGTCAAGGTCGGAGGCGGACACGAGAGCGATGTTCAGCGTGCGGTGCATGACGTATCCTCCGGGACTACACAGGGGAAGCCTGGAGGTATCTGCGTCGTAGACACCTGACTCGCAGGAATCTATTTCCGGCCGCTCTCCCCGTCAAACCTCGCGAATCGGAACGCTCTCCCCATCGCGCCCCTCCAGGGCCTCTCACCAGCGTGGATACTGGAAGGGATGGACGAAAGTTCGCTCTGGTACGTCGCGTACGGCTCGAACCTCTTCCGCGAGAGGTTCCGCTGCTACCTGTCCGGCGGGCGTCCGGCGGGCGGCGCCCGGCACTACACCGGCTGCCGCGATCCGCGCCCGGCCCGCGCCGAGCTGTCGGTCACGCTGCCGGGCGGCATCTACTTCGCGCTGACGTCCCGGGTGTGGGGCGGCGGCATGGCGTTCTACGACCCGGCGCTGCCGGGGCGCGCCGCGGCCCGCGCCTACCTGCTGACCCGCACCCAGTTCTGCGACGTGGTGTCCCAGGAGATGCGCCGCGACGTCGGCGTGGACCACGACCTGTCGGAGGCCGTCGCGCACGGCCGGCAGAGCCTCGGCCCGGGCCGCTACGAGACGATCGTCAAGGTCGGCGAGCGCGGCGGGCATCCGATGCTGACGTTCACCGCGCCGCATCCCTCGTCCGCCGCCGAGCTGAACGCGCCGTCCGCGCCGTACCTCACCATGCTCGGCAACGGCCTCCGGGAGGCGCACGACTGGCCGGCGGCGCGCGCCGCCGCGTACCTCGCCGCCTGCCCCGGCGCGTCCGGGACCTGGACGCGGCACCGCATCGCGGCGCTTCTCGGCCCGCCCCGCCCTCCCGGTGACGGCGCGGGAGGGCTACGTTCGTCGCATGAACGTCGGTGACGTCGTTGACGACTTCGAACTGCCCGACCAGACGGGCGAACCGCGCACCCTGACCGGCCTGCTGGAGCAGGGCCCGGTCGTCCTGTTCTTCTACCCGGCCGCGATGACCCCCGGCTGCACCGCCGAGGCCTGCCACTTCCGCGACCTCGTCGCCGAGCTCGCCGAGGTCGGCGCCCACCCCGTCGGGGTCAGCGCCGATCCGGTCGCCAAGCAGAAGGAGTTCGCGGAGAAGAACGCGTTCGCCTACCCCCTCCTCTCCGACCCGGAGGGCACGGTCCGCGCCCGCTTCGGCGTCAAGCGCGGCCTGGCCATGCTGCCGACGAAGCGGCAGACCTTCGTCATCGACACCGACCGCCGCGTCCTGGCCGTCATCAAGAGCGAGATCCGCATGAACACCCACGCGGACAAGGCCCTGGAGGCGCTCCGCTCCCGCTGACCCGCGGCGGCGCTCGGTGAGTCAGCGGAGCGGGACGACCGGGAGGACGATGGCGCTCGGGTGGTCCGGGGTGTGCAGGACCTCCTGGTCGGCCGTGAGCATCTCGGTGGCGGTGCCGATGGGGGCGCCGGTGCCGGGGTTGCGGGCGACGCGGGGGTAGGCGCCGCTGGCGACCTGCACGCGGACGCGGTGGCCGCGCCGGAAGCGGTGCCCGGCGGGCCACAGCTCGACGGTGACGCGGCGGACGCCGTCCTCACCGGGCTCGGGCGAGCCGGGGACGAGCCGCCGCATGCCCTCGCACAGGTTGAGGGACTCGCCGTCCGGGGTGACGTCGCAGAGCCTTACGACGAAGTCGGTGTGCTCGCGGTTCGACCGGACGTGCAGGTCGGCGGTGACCGGGCCGATGATCTCCAGGTCGTCGTCCAGCACGGGCGAGGTGTAGACGAGCACGTCGCGGCGGCGTTCGAGGCGGCGCTGGTCGGTGACGGGGTGGGTCTCGCCGAGCAGGGTGGGGCCGCCGAGGAACGGCGTCGGGTGCTCGGGGTCGTACCGGTAGGCGTCGGGCTCGGACTCGGGCGGCTCGTCGGGGGAGAGGGCGCCGGCGGGCTGCAGGTGCCAGCGCTCCTCGCGCATCCCGGGGACGGGCCAGTCGGGGAACTCGCGCCACTCGTCGACACCCGTGACCAGCAGCCGGACGGGCTGCTCGCGCAGGCCGGACGGGTCGTCCAGCAGGTGCGCGCGGAACCATTTGACGGACTCGTGCACCGAGCCGCGCATCATCCGCTGGTCGGCGTGGAACCAGGGGCCGATGGTGAGGTAGGGGCGGTGCCCGGCGGCGCGGAGCGCGGCGTAGTCCTTGAGCTGCCACGGCAGGAAGATGTCGTACCAGCCGCCGGTCATGTTCACCGGGGCGTCGACCTGGGAGACGGTGGGGCTGAAGTCGCGCTTGTCCCAGAACGGGGTGTCGGGGCCGTTGACGAGGAGTTCCTGGAAGAACCGCTGCTGCTCGCCGGTCGCGATGCGGTCGAGCTCGGCGAGCGGGCGGCCCGACAGGGCGGCGCGCCGGGCGCGGCGCGGCGACATGATGCCGGTGGTGATGCCGGACAGCGAGTTCTTCATCCGGGCGGTGAGGTCGACCCAGATGAGCGCGGACTCCAGCGCGAACGTGCCGCCGACGTTGACCGCGTCGCGGAAGGTGGACGCGGTGACCTGCATCGACAGGGCCTTGAGCTCGGGCCCGGCCTCGGCGGCGACGGCCCACTGGACGTAGCCGAGGTAGCTCGGGCCGTGCATCGCGAAGGTGCCGCCGAACCAGGGCTGCTCCTTCAGCCACGCGATGGTGGCGAGGCCGTCCTCGCGCTCGTCGAGCGCCTCGAAGACGCCGCCGGAGCCGAAGCCGCCGCGGACGCTCTGCACCACGGCCTGGAAGCCGTGCGAGGCGAACGCCTGCCCGCACATGAGGCCGAACGGCCCGCGCCGCCCGTACGGGGAGCGGACGAGCACGACCGGCGCGCGCTCGACGCCGGCGGGGGCGTACCGGTCGGCCAGCAGCGTCACGCCGTCGGCGGCCGGGACCTTCAGGTCGCGGTCGACCGTCACCTTGTGGGGGCCGTTCCGCAGTCCGAGCGCCGTGACCCCGAGCCGGCGCATCCTCTCCACGCCTACCACTTGATCGATCGTATCCGGCGGGTGACGGGAACCCCGCTGTGAGGTGTCTCGCAGAATTGCGGGGTTTCACTACGATCGAGGGCGGTTTGCGGCAAGGATTGCGCACTGCCGAGGGACGGGCGGCGCGGGGCCGCACCGGAGGAGGGAACGATGCACCACGCCTTTCACGGGGTGAGCTGGGAGCGGTTCGTCGCCGCCGCCGTCGTGATGGTGGCGGCGCTCGCGATCGCGGTCGTGCTCCGGATCCTCACCGCCCGGCTGTTCCGCCGGGCCGGCGACACCCGCTGGGCCTGGGACGACCTCGCGGCGCGGCTGGTGCGCGACCTGGCGGTGCCGGTGGCGCTGCTCACCGGCGCGTGGTTCGCCGCGAAGACGCTGAAGATGCCGCACGGCACGCTCATCGTGACCGGGCGGGTGCTGTCGGCGGCGACGATCTTCGTGTTCTCGCTGGCACTGGCCCGGATGATCGCGGGGGTGGTGACGTCGGTCGCGTCGGCCCGGCAGGGCACCGCCGCGAACGTGACGATCTTCGCGAACATCACCCGGGTGCTGGTGATGGGCATCGGCATCCTGATCATGCTGCAGAGCCTCGGCGTCTCGATCACGCCGCTGCTCGGCGCGCTGGGCGTCGGCGGCCTCGCGGTCGCGCTGGCGCTGCAGGACACCCTGGCCAACCTGTTCGCCGGGGTGCACGTGCTCGCGTCCAAGACGATCGAGCCGGGCGACTACATCAAGCTGGCCACCGGCCAGGAGGGGTACGTCGTCGACATCAACTGGCGCAACACCTCGATCCGGACGCTGTCCGACAACATCGAGGTCATCCCGAACCAGCGGTTCAGCGACACGATCCTCACCAACTACCACCGCCCGGCGCAGGACATGTCGGTGATGGTGTACGCCAAGGTCGCCTACGACGTGGACCTCGACCGGGTGGAGAAGCTGCTGGTGAAGGTCGGCAAGGACGTCATGCACGACGTGCAGGGCGGCATCGAGGACGCGAACGTGCTGGTGCGCTTCGACGACTTCAACGACTCGACCGTCGGCTTCCACGTCATCCTGCGCTCGACCGAGTTCGGCGACCAGTTCGAGATCAAGCACCAGTTCCTGAAGCGGCTGCACCGCGTGCTGCGCGAGGAGGGCATCGCGCCGCCGTACTGGCACCACCGCGTGGTCGTCGACGAGACGGCGCGCAAGGACGAGATGGCGCTCTGAGCCCCCGCACGCGCCGGGAGCTGAGCGCGGCCCGGCGGTCCGCCCCGGTCAGGGGCGGATCATCGGCATGATGACGTCGTCGACCAGGGAGACGATGAACGCGTCGGTGACCTCGGACGACTCGGTGAGGTTGTGGTACACGATGACCGCCGGGCCGACGTTGGCGACCTGCCGGGTCACCGCACCGGGACGGACCACGCCGCGCGCGGCGCCGTCCTCGAGGACCCGGTAGAGCGCCTCCTTGACCGGGCCGGTCATCCGCGACTGCACGACGTCGTGCATGAGGCCCTTGCCGTCCTCGCGGGCGGTCTCCTCCTTGAGGACCCGGACCGGCGCGCCGTGGCAGGCCTCGATCGTCCGCTGGAACGTCCGGCACAGCCGGAGCACGTCCGCGCGGACGTCGCCGCTCGGCTCCTGCGCGGGCGGCTCGGGCAGGACGTGCTTGAGGGCGTCGGTGATGAGCTCGTCCTTGGACGACCAGCGCCGGTAGAGCGCGGCCTTGCCGGTGCGGGCGGCGGAGGCGACGCCCTCCATGGTCAGTTTCCGGTAGCCGACCGCTTCGAGCTGCGCGAACACCGCGTCGAAGATCGCCGCTTCGAGCGCGTCGCCGCGCCTGCGGGTGGCCGGGGTCACCGCGTGCTCCCAGAAATAGTGAACGCGAACGTTCTCTTTCGTGCCGATCGGTGGTACGTTCCCCACATAGTGTACTTCGCCGTTCCCTAATTTCCCGTTCCGGAGGTTCGCCGTGCCTGCCGCACCGCACGGGCGGACGGCCGCGCCGGAGGAGCCCACCGCTCCGCCGGCCGGTCCCCGCGTCCATCATCGTCCAGGCGTCGTCCTCGCCGTCATCGTGGGCTGCCAGCTCATGATCGGCCTCGACACCTCCGTCGTCACCATCGCGCTCCCCGACCTCCGGGCGGGCCTCGGGCTGTCGACCGGGGGGCTCGCCTGGGTCCAGAACTCCTACATGCTCGCATTCGGCGGCCTGCTGCTGCTCGGCGGGCGCGCCGGGGACGTGTTCGGCCGCCGCCGCACGTTCACCGCCGGCGTCGCGCTGTTCACCGCCGCGTCCCTGCTCGGCGGGTTCGCGAACGCCGGGTGGTGGCTGCTCGCCGCGCGCGCCGCGCAGGGCGTCGCCGCCGCCGTCGCCGCGCCGAGCGCGATGGCGCTGATCGCCACCAACTTCGAGGGCCAGGCCCGGGTCCGCGCGCTCAGCGTCTACTCCGCCGTGACGGGCGCGGGCGCCGCCGCCGGCATGCTCGTCGGCGGCGTCCTCACCGAGGCGGCGTCCTGGCGGCTGGTCTTCTTCGTCAACGTGCCGGTCGGCGTCGCGCTGGCGCTGCTCGCCCCGCGCGTGCTCACCGAGACCGCCCGCCGCCCCGGACGCTTCGACGCGACCGGCGCCGTCACGGCCACCGCGGGCATGACCGCGCTGGTCTACGCGCTGATCCGGGCCGGCTCGGACGGCTGGGGCGACGGCCGGGCGCTCGCCGCGTTCGGCGCCGCCGCCGTCCTGCTCGCCGCGTTCGTCGCCGTCGAGGCGCGCACGGCGCAGCCGATCATGCCGCTGTGGCTGCTCACCGGCCGCGACCGCGCCGCGTCCTACCTGTGCCAGCTGCTGCTGGTCGGGGCGAACTTCGGCGCGTTCTTCTTCTGCACCCTGTACCTGCAGCAGGTCCTCGGCTACGGGCCGCTCAAGGCCGGCGCCGCGTTCCTGCCGTTCGTCGGGCTCCAGTTCGCGACGGTCCGGGCCGCGCCGCGCCTGCTGCAGCGGTTCGGCGCCCGCGTCCTGGTCATCGCCGGGATGGCGTGCGCGCTGGCCGGGCTGCTGTGGCTGACGCGGCTCTCGCCCGGCGACGGGTACGCGGCCGGGGTGCTCGGGCCGTTCATGCTGATGGGCGCGGGCGGCGGCCTGGCGATCATGCCGCTGAACGCGACGATCCTCGGCAGCGTCGGCCCCGCCGACTCCGGTGCCGCGTCCGGCGTCGCGCAGACGATGCTGTGGTCGGGCGGGTCGCTGGGCTCGGCGGTCATGGTGACGGTCTTCGGGGCGGGCCACGCCGACACGGCGGCGCTGATGCACGACATGGACGCCGCGTTCGCGACCGGCGCGGGGTTCGCCGCCGCCGCGCTGCTGGTCGCGGTGGGGGTGCTGCGGGTCCAGCGGTGACGGGGGCGGGGGGGGGGCCGCGGCCGCGGGCGCCCCCCCCCCGCCGCGGCCGGCGGGGGGCGGGCG
>NZ_JBEZJL010000053.1:0-74877 GCF_040651755.1 Actinomadura sp. NPDC048394
GTGTGGTGTTGACTCGTGTTCTCCTCCGACCCCCCCCCGCCCCCCCGGGCGGGGGCTCCGCCCCCACACCCCCGGAGGACGACGGGGGCCGCCACCACGGCCTGGCCGTGTCTAGCTCGCCTGAGAGACAGTTGACATGTTGAAGTCGGCCACGCGCAGTGCGGGCATGGCGGCGCGGGTGAAGTAGTCCGACCATTCGCGGGGCAGCGTCGGGACGGTCTCGCCGACCTCGGTGAGGCGGGACAGCAGGTCGACGGGGCTCTCGTTGAACCGGAAGTTGTTCACGGCGCCGACGACCTCGCCGTTCTCGACGAGGTAGACGCCGTCGCGGGTGAGGCCGGTCAGCAGGAGGCTCTGCGGGTCGACCTCGCGGATGTACCACAGGCAGGTGAGCAGGAGTCCCCGCTCGGTGCGGGCGATCATCTCGTCCAGGGACGCGCCGCCGGGGCCGGTCATCGACAGGTTGTCGATGGACGGGGTGAGCGGGAGTCCGGTGCGTTCGGCGGAGTGCCGGGTCTGGGTGAGCGAGGTGAGGGTGCCGTCGGTGATCCAGTCGGTGGTGCCGAGTGCGAGGCCGTTGTCGAACACGGACGCGTCGCGGCTGGAGGCGTGCGCGACGACGAACGGCGCGCATTCGAGGCCGGGTGCGGCGGGGTCGCTGGACAGCGTGACGGGCAGGCCGGCGAGCTTCTCGCCGACGCGGGTGCCGCCGCCGGGGGCGCTGAACACGGTGCGGCCGTCGGCGGCGTCCTGGGCGCCCGCGGACCAGTACAGGTAGATCATCAGGTCGGCGACGGCGGACGGCGGCAGGATCGTCTCGTAGCGTCCGGCGGGCAGGTCGACGCGGCGGGAGCCCCAGTCGAGCCGGCGGGCGAGGCCGGCGGCGAGGCCGGGGACGTCGACGTCGGCGAAGTCGCGGGTGCCGACGCCCGTCCAGGCGGAGCCGCCGGCGCCCTTGGCGTTCAGCTCGAGCAGCCCGGTCGGCTGGTCGTGGCGGAGCCGCAGCCCGGCGGAGGTGCCGAGGTAGGTGGAGGTCTGGACGTGGTTGGCGAAGCCGTAGAGCCGGTTCCCGGCGGACTCGGCGGCGGCGAACGCCTCGCCGAGGGCGGGGGCGACGCCTTCGAACACGCCGATGCCGGTCTCGGCGGGCGGGTCGTCCCAGCCGGTGGCGGCGGGCGCATCGGCGATGAGCGGCGCGGCGTCCTCGGCGGCCTCGTTGCCGGCGGCGTCGGCCTCGGCGGCGCGGACGAGGTCCTCGATGCCGTCGGCGGCGACGGCGGACCGCGACACGACTCCGGCGGCGACGCCGTCGCCGGTGCGGCGCAGCGCGATCACGGTGAGCCGGGTGGAGCGGGTGACGCCGTTGGTGGTGAGGGTGTTGCCTGCCCACCGCAGGTTCGCGGTGGTGGACTCGTCGGCGATGACGATGCAGTCGTCGGCGCGGGACAGGGCGAGGGCCCGTTCCACGGCCTCCTGCGGCCTGATGGTGCTCACTGGCCGGCCTCCTGCAGGGTGTTGAGGATGTTGACGCCGCGGAACAGCGCGGACGGGCAGCCGTGGCTGACCGGGGCGACCTGCCCGGGCTGGCCCTTGCCGCAGTTGAACGCGCCGCCGAGCACGTAGGTCTGCGGGCCGCCGACGGCCTCCATCGAGTTCCAGAAGTCGGTGGTGGTGGCCTGGTAGGCGACGTCGCGGAGCTGGCCGGCGAGCCGGCCGTTCTCGATCCGGTAGAACCGCTGCCCGGTGAACTGGAAGTTGTACCGCTGCATGTCGATCGACCAGCTCTTGTCGCCGACGATGTAGATGCCGCGGTCGACGCCGGAGATCAGCTCGTCGGTGGACGGCCCGTCCGGGGCGGGCTGCAGCGACACGTTCGCCATCCGCTGGATCGGCATGCTGGACGCGGCGTCGGCGAACGCGCAGCCGTTGGAGCGCTCCGCGCCGGTGAGGCGGGCGATGCGCCGGTCGGTCTGGTAGCCGGTGAACAGGCCGCCGGACACGATGTCGAACCGCTGGGTCTCGACGCCCTCGTCGTCGTAGCCGATGGTGGCGAGGCCGTGCTCGGTGGTGCGGTCGCCGGTGATGTTCATGACCTTGGAGCCGTACTGCAGGTTCCCGAGCTTGTCGGGGGTGGCGAACGAGGTGCCGGCGTAGGCGGCCTCGTAGCCGAGCGCGCGGTCCAGCTCGGTGGCGTGCCCGATCGACTCGTGGATGGTCAGCCACAGGTTGGACGGGGCGACGACGATGTCGTACGCGCCGGCCTCGACGCTGGGCGCGGCGAGCTTCTCGGCGAGCAGCTCGGGGATGCGGGCCAGTTCGCCGTCCCAGTCCCAGTGGGCGCCGGTGAGCCACTCCCACCCGTATCCGGCGGGCGGCGCGAGGGTCCGCATCGTGTCGAAGACCCCGTCGGCGATGCCGACGGCGTTCACGACCGGGTGCAGCCGGACCCGCTGCTGGGTGGTGACGGTGCCGGCGAGGTCGGCGAAGAACTTGTTCTCCTTGACCTGCAGCAGCGTGGCGTCGACGTGGTCGACGCGGTCGTCGGCGAGCAGCCCGCGGCTCCAGTCGGCGAGCAGCGCGATCTTGTCGCCGGTCGGCACGTCGAACGGGTCGGTCTCGTAGGAGGACACCCAGGTGCGCTCGCCGTGCGCGGGTTCGGGCGCCAGCTCGATGGGCTCGCGGTTGACGGCGCGGGCGACGGCGGCGACCTCCACGGCCTGCTCGGCGACCCGGGCGGCGCCGGCCGCGGTCAGGTCGATGCCGGCGGCGAAGCCCCAGGTGCCGTCCTTGACGACGCGGACCGACAGGCCCACGTCGTCGGCGTCCAGGGCGGTCTCCAGGGCGGCGTCGTGCAGCCGGAGGGTCTGGCTGCGGATGCGTTCGAGGCGGAAGTCGGCGTGCTCGGCGCCGAGTTCCCTGGCCCGGGTCAGGGCCGCGTCGGCCAGCGCGCGCAGCGGCAGCGCGGTGAAGGCGGGATCGATGTCATGCACCTTTCGCAACCTACCCCGGAGATCGCTCCCGCCCCACCGGTGCGGGCGGGCGAACAAAGCGGGGGTGCGGATCTTGTCGGTAAGGCACATCCTGTTCCCGCACGGGGGCCGCTAGGGTCAGGCGATGTCGTCCCAGGACGGCGACTCCGGGAGCGGCCGCCCCGACCGCGGGCGGCCCCGCGCGCACCGCGAGCCGCGCGCCGGAGCTCGGATCAACAACAGCCTACGAGAGGGTCGTGATGAGTCGCTCTGTCCTCGTGACCGGGGGGAACCGGGGCATCGGCCTGGCCATCGCCCGCGAGCTGGCCGCGGCGGGCGACGCCGTCGCCGTCACCTACCGGTCGGGCGAGCCCCCGGAGGGGCTGTTCGGCGTGCGCTGCGACGTGACCAGCGCCGAGGACGTCGAGGCGGCCTTCGCGAAGGTCGAGGCGGAGCAGGGCAAGGTGGAGGTGCTCGTCGCCAACGCGGGCATCACCAAGGACACGCTGCTGGCGGTGATGAGCGAGGAGTCGTTCACCTCGGTGCTCGACACCAACCTGACCGGCGCGTTCCGGGTCGCCAAGCGGGGCGTGAAGGGCATGATGCGGGCCCGCAAGGGACGCATCGTGCTGGTGTCGTCGGTGGTCGGGCTGCTCGGCTCGCCGGGGCAGGCGAACTACGCCGCGTCCAAGGCCGGGATGGTCGGGTTCGCCCGGTCGCTGGCCCGCGAGCTGGGGTCGCGGAACATCACGGTGAACGTGGTCGCGCCCGGGTTCGTCGACACCGACATGACCGCGGTGCTGACCGAGGACCAGCAGAAGGGGATCACCGCGGCGATCCCGCTGGGCCGGATCGCGCGGCCCGAGGAGATCGCCAAGGCCGTGCGGTTCGTGGCGAGCGAGGACGCCGCCTACATCACCGGGGCCGTGATCCCGGTGGACGGCGGCCTGGGAATGGGGCACTGACGGTCATGGGAATCCTCGAAGGCAAGCGCATCCTGGTCACGGGCGTCCTCACCGACGCCTCGATCGGCTTCCACGTCGCGCGGGTCGCGCAGGAGCAGGGCGCCGAGGTGGTGCTGACCGCCTACCCGCGGCCGACCCTCACCGCGCGGACCGCGAAGCGGCTGCCGTCCGGCCCGGAGAACCCGCCGCCGGTCATCGAGCTCGACGTGATGAACACCGAGCAGCTGAACGCGCTCGAGGGCAACCTGCGCGAGCACGGCTTCGACCACCTCGACGGCGTCATGCACGCGATCGGCTTCGCGCCGCAGACCGCGCTCGGCGGCAACTTCCTCGAGACGCCGTGGGAGGACGTCGCGACGGCGGTGCACGCCTCGACGTACTCGCTGAAGTCGCTGACGATGGCGTGCCTGCCGCTGATGAAGGGCGGCGGCTCCGTCGTCGGCCTGGACTTCGACGCGACCAAGTCGTGGCCGGTGTACGACTGGATGGGCGTGGCGAAGGCGGGCCTGGAGTCGTGCGCCCGCTACCTGGCCAAGTACCTCGGTCCGCAGGGCATCCGCGTCAACCTCGTCGCGGCGGGCCCGCTCGCGACGATGGCGGCCAAGAGCATCCCCGGGTTCGAGGGGATGACGGAGCTGTGGCCGAAGGCGGCCCCGCTCGGCTGGGACATCAAGGACAGCGAGCCGACCGCGCGGGCGTGCGTGGCGCTGCTGTCGGACTGGTTCCCCGCGACCAGCGGCGAGATCGTCCACGTGGACGGCGGCCTGCACTCGATCGGCGCGCCGGACGTGTGACCCCGCGCCTTCCGCGCGGCCCGTGCGAACGGCGAGGCCCCTTCCCCGAGCCGGGGGAGGGGCCTCTCGCGTTCAGGTTCGCGTCAGCGGCGCCGGGCGGCGGCGGACCGGCGGAGGGACCGGCCCGCGACGCTGATGTTGAGCGCGGCCACGGCGCCCGCGGCGCCCGCCGCGGCGGCGACCCAGAGCATCTGGTTGCTCTCGTGCTCCGAGGACGCGACGGGCGAGATGAGGCGCGTCTGCGGCATGGTGGCGCTGCCCGGGGCGGCCCGGTAGGCGTTCGGGTCTGCCGCGATCTCCGGGGTGGGCAGGACGCCCGGCAGCCCGGAGGAGGGCAGGGGCGCCTTGTCGTCGTAGGGCTTGAGGCCCGAGCCGCCGGTCATCGCGGACGGCCCGCTCCCCGCGCCGCCGCCCGACGGGACGGAGCCGGATCCGCCGGAGCGGGCGGGCGCCTTGGTCTTCTTCGGCGCCGGCGCCTTCGGGGCGGCGGGCTTCTTGGTCTGCTCGGTGGGCGACGGCTTCGGCGTGGGCGTCGGCGTCGGGGTCAGCGCCTTGCGCAGGTTGCCGAGGTTGCACTTCCAGTTCTCGATCGTGCTGGCCGGGTCGGTGCCCTTCTTGCAGGTCTCCGCCGCCGCCTCGCCCGCGGGCGCGGCCAGGACCAGGACCAGGGCGCCCGCCGAGACCGCGGCCGAAGCCGTACCGAGCCGCCTGAGCCGCTGGGGCATGTCGCTCCTCCGCCTACCGGTGATGCTGTTGTTGACATCTGGTCCAACGAAAGGAGGACACAGAGGTCACGGTCAAAACGCGCGCCAATTGGTCAGATCGTGCCCCATGCGCGCCCAGCCGTAAACCGCGACACGGCGGTTTCTTTACCGCATCACCAAGCGCGCCAGCCGCGTCCGCCGCTCCCGCGACCCGGTCTCCTTGACGGCCCTGGCCAGCACCGGTCCGGCCGCCTGCACCACCGACAGATGCCGGCGCGCCAGCCCGAACGCCGTGGCCACCAGCGGCCGCGACAGCCCGTCCGGAACCAGCACCGCGACGACCGCCGGACGGCGCGTCCCGCGCGCCTGCGCGACCGGCACCGCCCACCCGTGCCGCAGCCGCGCCGCGTCCGCCGGCGCGATCGTCACCGCGCCTCCCGGGAACTCCACGTCCAGCCCGTGCGGGCCGCCTCCGGTCACCACGCCGGTCTCGCCGACCGCGGCCACGGGGAGCGGCGCCGCCACCACGACCCGGTCGCCGGGGTCCATCCCGCCGAACGCGCCGGGGCCGGGGTTCAGCCGCGCCTTCAGCGCCGCGTTCAGCGCGGCGGTGCCCGCCTCGCCGCCCGCGGCCGCCGCGACGACCTGGACGTCCTCCACCGGGATCCCGAGCGCCCGGGGGATCGAGTCGGTGACCAGCTGCACCGCCCGGTGCACGGCCTCGGCCGGGTCGCCCGCGGGGACGATCACCACCTCGCGGCCCGGCGCGTCCACGGCCGCCAGCTCCCCGCCCCGCACCGCCTCGGTGAGCGCCGCGACGGGACCGGCAGGCGGCTCGGCGTCCAGCTCGACGACCGGGACGGTCTCGGACGCCTCCAGGTCGTCCAGCGGGCGGCCGGGACTGGCGGGCGGCGGCGAGCCGGGCTCGGCGCACAGGACGAGGTGCGCGCCGTCCGGGCACGCCTCGACCAGCACCGCGCACAGCTCGACGTCGAGCGCCGCCGCCTCCGTCACCACGATCAGGTCCAGCTCGAAGGGCCGCTGCTCGCCGCGCCCGTAGACGACGGCGCCGGGCGCCGCCGCGGCGCCCTCCTGCGGCTCCAGCAGGCGGTGCAGGCTCGCCACCACCGGCGCCGGCCCCTCATTGGGGAGCGCGTCGGGGAGCGCGGCGGCGAGGTCGGCGGCGAGGTCGGCGGCGGCCCGCTCGGTCGGCACGGCGACCGCCGCACGCAGGCCCCGCGACGCGGCGGCGGCCGCGATGCCCGCGGCGACCTCACCGAGGGCGCCGGGCGTGCCGCGCAGCACGCTGACGCCGGTGCGCAGCGCGGCGGTGAGCGCGAGCGAGCGGTCCTCGGGCAGCCCGGCGCGCAGCTCCTTGACGGCGGCGTCGTCGAGCAGGGGGGCGGCGGTGAGCGTCAGCCGCTGGAACCCCTCGGCCGCCGCCTCCTCCGCCAGCGCCCACCGCGCGGGCCCGAGCGTCTCCTCCGGCTCGGGCGGCTCGGCGTCCTCGTCGAAGGACTCCTCGTCGAACTCGGGCTCCTCGGTGAGCGTGACGACCTCGCCGCCGTCGAGCGCCGCCTCGACCGCGGCACGCGCGTCGGCGACCCGGGCGCGCTCCAGCGCGGACACCACGTCGGCGAGGGGGGTGACGGTGTGGCCGCGGCGGGCCGCCTCGGTGAGCAGGTGCAGGACGAGCGCGCCGCCGCGCCTCGGGTCGTCCGGGCGGGCGTCCGGGCCGAGCAGGGCGCGCGCGAAGTGGTCGGCCTGCGCCGGCTGGACGCCGGGGACGCTCAGCAGCCGCCACGGGTCCTCGCGCAGCCGCGCGGCGGCGCCCGGGCCGAGCCGCGCCGCCGTCCGGGCGGCGAGAGCGGCGGGGACGCCCGCGGAGGCGAACAGCTCGTCGAGCGCGGCCCGACCCTCGCGGGCGTCGGCGGGAGCGGCGGCGGGAGCGGCGGCAGCCTGCGGGCGGGCGGGCTCCTGCCACCCGGACTCCTGCGGGCCGGCGGGGCCCTGGGGGCCGGGGCCCTGCGGGCGGGCGGTACGCCCGGCGCGGGCGGCCTCGGCGGCGCGGGCCCCGGCGGCCTCCGCGGCGCGCAGCGCCTCGGCGGCGCGGGCGGCGCGCTCCTGCGGGGACTCGGACGAGGGGCGGTCGATGTCAGGTGGGGTGTCGGTCACGGGCTTCCCGTCGCGGCTTCTCACGGTTGGCGGTGGACCGTCCCGAGCGTGCCACGGACGGCCCGCCCGGTCACGGAGGCGGGCGCGCGAGCGGTCACGGCACGGACGGTCACGGGCGGGATATGGTCACTGGTGCGCCGGGGACATGTCGGAGACGTCGTCCAGCGCGGACCGGATCTCGTTCGGCAGCGTCAGGTCCTCGCTGTCCAGGATGGCCTCCAGCTGCGCGGCGGTGCGGGCGCCGACGATCGGGGCGGCCACCCCGGGCCGGTCCCGCACCCAGGCCAGCGCCACGCTCAGCGGCGACACGCCGAGCCCCTCGGCGGCGGTCACCACCGACTCCACGATCCGCGCGCACTCCTCGTCCAGGTACGGCTGGACGAAGTCGGCGAAGCGCGGCGCGGCGGCCCGCGACCCGGCGGGGATGCCGGTGCGGTACTTGCCGGTCAGCACGCCCCGCCCGAGCGGCGAGAACGGCAGCAGCCCGGCCCCGGCGTCCAGCGCCGCCGGCACCACCTCCCGCTCGATGTCGCGGCTCAGCAGCGAGTACTCCAGCTGCGCCGACACGATCGGGGCGCGCCCCGGCCAGGCGCGCTGCCACGCCGCCGCCTTGGACACCTGCCAGCCCGCGTAGTTGGACACCCCGACGTACCGGGTCCGGCCGGACGCCACCGCCTCGTCCAGCGCCGACAGCGTCTCCTCCAGCGGCGTCGCCGGGTCGTACACGTGCAGCTGCCACAGGTCGACGTGGTCGAGGTCCATCCGGTCCAGGGACGCGTCCAGGGCGCGCAGCAGGTGCCGCCGGGACCCGTCGTAGCGGCCGTTCGGCCGGATCGCCGCCTTCGTGGCGACGACCAGGGAGTCGCGGTCGACGACCTCGCGCAGCAGGGCCCCGAGGATCCGCTCGCTGTCGCCGTCGCTGTAGACGTCGGCGGTGTCCACCAGCGTGCCGCCGGACTCCGCGAACGCCACGAGCTGCGCCGCGGCCTCGTCCGGCTCGGTGTCCTGGCCCCACGTCATGGTGCCCAGCCCCAGCCGGGACACCAGCAGCCCGCTCCGCCCGAGGTGACGCTCCTTCATAGGCGGTCAATGTAGCGGTCATCGCGGGCCTCCCACGGCGCCGTCACCGTCCGCATCGGCCCGGTGACGTGCGCGGAGACGGGTGGACGGCGGGTGACGGGAAGGTGAGCATGATCCGTCCCGCAGGTGACGGGCGGGGGTGTCGCCGCAGGTGGCCGGGGATGCCGGGCGGGCGGCGGGGGCGGGCCGGATCCGGGGCGCGGCGCGCGGCGGATACGCTTCACCGGGGTCGGCGCCGTGGCCGATCTCGCATTCGGAGGGAACCCGCCGCTCGTGAACGTCGTGGAAGCGACCGTGCTCGGGATCGTCCAGGGGCTCACCGAGTTCCTGCCGATCTCCAGCTCCGGCCACCTGCTCATCGTGCCCAAGCTGCTCGGCTGGAAGGACCCGGGCGCGGCCTTCACCGCCGTCATCCAGCTCGGCACCATGGCCGCGGTCGTCATCTACTTCTGGCGCGACCTCGTCCGCATCCTCACGACCTGGACGAAGAGCCTGTGGACGCCGGAGCTGCGCCCGCAGCAGGACGCGCGGCTCGGCTGGTACATCGGCCTCGGCACCGTCCCGGTGGCCGTCATCGGCCTCGCCCTCAACGGCTTCATCGAGGGCGGCGCCCGGAACCTGTGGCTGAACGCGTCGTCGCTGATCGTCCTCGGGCTGCTGCTGATGGTCGCCGAGTGGGCCGGCATCGGCAAGCGCGAGGTCGCCGACCTGAACATGCGGGACGGCCTGATCATCGGCGGGTTCCAGGCGCTCGCGCTGATCCCCGGGTCGTCGCGGTCGGGGTCGACGATGACCGGGGCGCTGTTCCTCGGCTACACCCGCGAGGCCGCCGCCCGGTACTCCTTCCTGCTGTCGATCCCCGCCGTGGTGCTGTCGGGTCTGTTCGAGCTGCGCAAGGCGTTCGACGGGTCGCTGCAGGTCGTCCCGACCGCGATCGCGACCGCGGTGTCGTTCGTGGTCGGCTACGCGTGCATCGCCTGGCTGCTGAAGTTCCTGACCCGGCATTCCACGAACGTGTTCGTGTTCTACCGGGTGGCGCTCGGCGGCGTCCTGCTCGGCCTGCTCGCGGCCGGCGCCATCTCCGCGACCTGACGCCCGCGGCGCCGCTCCCGCGCCGTACCCGCCGCCGCCCGGCCCGGCCGGACGAATCGGCGGCACGAAGATCCTGGTGGGATCTGTTCCGGCGGGTCGCCACCGGGCTAAAGTGCCGGGCCATGGCCCCACCCCCGTACTCCAAGCACCTCCCGGAGGGCGACGGCGGCCCGTCCGCCGACCCGGTGTTCGGCGCCGGTCCCGGCGACGACCCGGGCTACCTCGCCTCGCTCCGGGACGCGACGGTGCTGGGGCGGATGCGGCTGATGATGCTGGTGCTCGTCGTCGCGCCGGTGCTGATCCTGGCGCTGACCCCGCTGATCGTCGACAATCGCGGCGGCGCCGCGGGGGACGCCCCGCCGTGGATCTACGCGCCGCTGCTGCTCGCGGCGGCGGTCGCCGCCCTGGCCGGGCCGCGCGCCCCGCTGGCGATGGCGCCGGGCGCCGAGCCGCCGGCGGCGGCGCGGCTGGCGCTCACGCAGTTCCGGCAGGCGGTGCTGCTGCGGTTCGCGCTGGCCGAAGGCGTGATCCTGCTGGGCCTGCCGCTGGCGATGATCGGGCACGCCGTCGTGGTGTTCGCCGCCGGGTTCGCCGTCGGCTACCCGCTGCTGCTGTGGCTGGCGCTGCCGACCAGGGGCGGGGTGGAGCGGGTACGCCGCCGGCTGGAGTCGCAGGGCGCCGAGTCGCACCTGTGGGCGGTGCTGCTGGCCGCGCCGCCGCCCGAGCTGCTCCCCGGCAGGACGCCCGGCCGCGACGCCGCGTAGCAGCCCCGGGCGGGTCTTACAGCCAGCCGCTCTTGCGGAGCCTGAGGTAGAGCAGGACGCACACGGCCGCCATCACCACCAGCACGACCGGATAGCCCCACGACCATTTCAGCTCCGGCATGTGCGTGAAGTTCATACCGTAGATCCCGGCGATCGCGGTCGGCACCGCGATGATCGCCGCCCACGCGGAGATCTTCCGCATGTCCTCGTTCTGCCGCTTGCCGAGCAGCGCCAGATGCGCGTTCAGCACGCTGTTCAGCAGCTCGTTGTGCGCGTCGACCTGCGCGTCCACCCGCAGCAGGTGGTCGAGGACGTCGCGGAAGTACTCCCGGGTCCCGGCGCACTCCGACACCCGGCCCTTCACGATTTCCTGCAGCACCGGGACCAGCGGGTCCTCGGCGGTGCGGAACTCCAGCACCTCCCGCTTGAGCGAGTAGATGTCGGCGGTGACGTCGCGGGCCCGCGGGTCGAACACCGCCCGCTCCAGCCCGATGATGTCCACCTCGACCTCGTGCGCGACCAGCCCGTACCGGTCCACCACCTCGTCGCACACCGCGTACAGCACGGCGGTCGCGCCGTGCTTGAGAAGGTCCTTGTCCTCCTCCAGCCGCCGGCGGACGGGCCCGAGCGGGTTCCCGGCGCCGTGCCGGACGGTCACCGCGAAGTCCGACCCGAGGAACACCATGATCTCGCCGACCTCGATGTCGGAGGTCTCGTCGACGTAGGCGAGCGTCTTCAGCACCACGAACAGGGTGTCGTCGTAGCGCTCCATCTTCGGCCGCTGGTGCGCCGACACCGCGTCCTCCGCGGCGAGCGGATGCAGCCGCAGCTCGTCCTTGACGAGCTCGAACTCCTCCTCGTCCGGCTCGTAGAGACCGATCCACAGGAAGCAGTCGCCGTCCGCGCGCGCCAGGTCGAAGGCGTCGCTGATGTCGCCGTCGATGTCGCTGCGGACGCCGCCCGCGTAGATGGCCTTGTCCACGATCACGCTAGGCATTGTCGCGCATGCGGCGCGCCGCGCGGAATCGCGCCGGTGATCACATCCGGTCCGCGCATCTCCTACAGTGGCCAGTTGTGACGACCCTTCTCCTGGTAAGGCACGGCCTGACCGCTATGACCGGGCCGGTGCTCGCCGGCTGGACCCCCGGCGTGCGGCTGGACGGGCGCGGCCGCGCGCAGGCCGCCGCGGTCGCCGGGCGGCTGGCGGCGCTGCCGCTCGCCGCGGTCGTCTCCAGCCCCCTCGACCGGTGCGTCGAGACCGCCGAGTCGGTCGCCGCCCCGCACTCCCGCGACGCCGGCGGCACCGTCGACAAGGTGGAGATCGACGAGCGGTTCGGCGAGGTCCGCTACGGCGACTGGACGGGCCGCCCGCTCAAGGAGCTGGCCGAGGAGCCGCTGTGGCGGGTCGTGCAGGCCCACCCGAGCGCCGCCCGGTTCCCCGGCGAGGACGGCGAGGCGATGGCCGACGCCCAGCACCGCGCGGTCGCCGCCGTCCGCGACTGGAACGAGCGCGTCGCCGCCGCGCACGGCCCGGACGCCCTGTACGCGGTGTGCAGCCACGGCGACATCATCAAGGCGATCGTCGCCGACGCGCTCGGCCTCCACCTGGACCAGTTCCAGCGCATCCAGGCCGACCCCGCGTCGGTGACCGCGATCCGCTACACCGAGCTGCGGCCGTTCGTCGTCCGCGTCAACGACACCGGCGGCGACGTCGCGGGTCTGCTGCCCAAGCCGGACGAGGGCGATGACGGGAAAACCGGATCCGGGGCGAGTGACGCGGTCGTCGGCGGCGGCGCGTAGGGTCGATGCCATGCCCGTCATCTCCTACGACCTGCCGGAGCGGTTCGTCGCCGGCGCCGTCGGGCGCCCCGGCGACCGCGCCTTCTACCTGCAGGCCCGCGCGGGCCGCCGGGTCACCAGCGTCGGCCTGGAGAAGTTCCAGGTGACGCTGCTGGCGGAGCGGCTCGAGGAGCTGCTGGACGAGGTGCTGCGGCGCAGCGGCGGCGAGGCCCACGTCCCCGCGGTCACCCCGTCGGAGCTGCGCGACGACGGCCCGCTGGAGCAGCCGGTGGAGGAGGAGTTCAAGGTCGGCACGATGGCGCTGGCCTGGGACCCCGACGACGAGCGGGTCGTCATCGAGGCGCAGGAGGTCACCGAGGGCGAGGACGACGCCGAGGTCGGCGAGGACGACCCGGCCATCGCGGTGCTGCGGGTGCGGATCAGCGCCGCGCAGGCCCGCGCGTTCGCCGAGCGGGCGCTGCAGGTCGTCGCCGCCGGGCGGCCCCCGTGCCCGCTGTGCGGGCTGCCGCTGGACGCCGAGGGCCACGTGTGCCCCCGCCAGAACGGATACCTGGGCTGAGATGGGCGCGGTCGGCACGCCGGGCCGGGTCGCGGCCGCCCCGGACCGGGACCCGCACTGGATCAAGGACGGGCCGCCCGGGAGAATGAGCGCATGACGCAGTCCTCCCGGGACCGGGCCCCCGCCGGCGAGCCCGCCGGCGACCGGGTCTCCCCCCGCGACGTCCCCGCCGCCGAGCGGCTGCTGCTGGGCGGCCGGCTGGCGATCGAGGGCCGCCTCGTCCAGGCCTCCAACGCCACCCTGTACTGCACGGTCGAGCTGGACGGCGTCAGCGCCGCCTGCGTCTACAAGCCCGTCGCGGGCGAGCGGCCGCTGTGGGACTTCCCCGACGGCACGCTCGCCGAGCGCGAGGTCGCCGCCTACGAGGTGTCCAAGACGATGGGCTGGGGGACCGTCCCCCCGACCGTCCACCGCGACGGCCCGTACGGGCCGGGCATGGTGCAACTGTGGGTGGAGCCCGACCCCGACATCGACCTGGTCGCGCTGTCGCGCTCCGACGACGACGCGATCCGCCGCATGGCGGTGTTCGACGCCGTCGTCAACAACGCCGACCGCAAGATCGGGCACCTGCTGCCGCCCGGCGACGGCCTCGTCTACGGCTGCGACCACGGCGTCTGCTTCTCCGTGGAGTACAAGCTGCGGACGGTGCTGTGGCAGTGGCGCGGCAAGCCGCTGACCTCCGAGGCGGTAGAGGCCCTCACCCGCGTCGACCGCGCGCTGCGCGACGGGCCGCTCGCCGCCCGCCTCGCCGAGCTGCTCACCGGGGAGGAGGTCAACGCGACCCGCCGCCGCGTCGAGCTCATGCTCAAGCACCGCATCCACCCGTACCCGCCCGAGGACTGGCCCGCCATCCCCTGGCCGCCGCTGTAGTCCCCGGACCCCGGCGTCCGGGTGGGTTCGGGGGAAGTGCTCCAATTGGGGGCATGTGCACGGCGATCATCAGTGTCGACCCCTCAGCCGCCGTCCCCGTGCTCGTCGCGGGCGTGCGGGACGAGTTCATCGCCCGCGAGTGGGAGCCGCCGGGACGGCACTGGCCCGACCGGCCCGGCCTCGTCGCCGGCCGCGACCTGCGGGCCGGCGGCACCTGGTTCGCCGTGGACCCGGCCGCCCCGCGCGTCGCGCTGGTCCTCAACGGCCGGGGCCGGATGGCGCCCGAGGACGGCCGCGCCACCCGCGGCGAGCTGCCGCTGCGGATGGCCGCCGACGGCAAGCTCGGCGAGCTGGAGCTCGCCGCGTTCGACCCGTTCCACCTCGTCGGCGCCGAACCGGACCGGGTGCGGCTGTGGAGCTGGGACGGCCGCGACCTCACCGAGCGCGGCCTCGGACCCGGCCTCCACATGATCGTCAACAGCGGGCTCGAGGGCGAGGGCCAGCTGGAGGGCGAGACCGAGGACGCCTACATGGCGGCCCGCCTCGCCCACTTCCGCCCCCGCCTGGCCGCCGCCGCAAGGCCCGAGCCCGGGCCGGCCGAGGACGTCCGGGCGGCGTGGGGCGAGTGGCTGCCGCTGCTGGAGGGCGACGGCCTGCCGCGCGCCGACCACCGCGCCCTGCTGCCGATGCTGGACCTGGGCGACGGCCGCGTCTGGGGCACCACGTCCGTCAGCCTCGCCGCGCTCACCCCCGGCGCCGTCCGCTACGACTTCTCCGCCGCCCCCGGCGACGCGGCGGCCTGGTCGCGCGTGCTCTGACCGGCGCCCCGCCGCGGCGTTTTCCTCCCCGCATCCTCGCGATCATGACGCTGGGTGCTAATTTGACTACCTAATGCGATCTTCGCGGCCGCCCGCGCGGGCCCGGCCCCGCGGATCGCCCGGGCAGTCGGTCATCAGCAGACGGGGGAGTGCGCAGATGACAGCAGTGAGACGGGGGGCGGCGGTCTCCGCCGGGCTCGGCGCGGTGGTGCTCGCGCTGGCGTCCTGCGGAAGCGGCGGCGGTGGCGGCGGCGGAGGGAGCGCCGGCGGGACGCTGAAGGTCGTCGGATCCTCCGACGTGGACCACCTGGACACCTCCAGCGTCTACACGACCTGGGGCAACATGCTCGCCCGCCAGTTCGCCCGGACGCTGTTCGGGTTCAAGGCCGCCAACAACTTCGACGACGCCATCAAGGTGCAGCCGGACGTCGCGCAGGAGCTCCCCACCACCCAGAACGGGGGCCTGAGCCAGGACGGCAAGACCTACACCATCAAGCTGCGCACCGGCGTGCTCTGGAACACCAACCCGGCCCGCGAGGTGACCGCGCAGGACTTCGTCCGCGGCATCAAGCGGGTCTGCAACCCCGCCAAGCCGTCCGGCGGCAAGGCGTACTACAGCGAGACCATCGTCGGGATGAGCGCGTTCTGCAAGGGCTACGGGAGCGTCGACCCGAAGAGCGCGTCCGCCATGGCCGCCTACCAGAACGACCACGACGTGCCCGGGCTGACGGCCAAGGACGACAAGACCCTCGTCATCAAGCTGACCCAGCCCGCGAGCGACTTCACCAACATCCTCGCGCTGGAGTTCGCGGCGGCGGCCCCGGCCGAGTACGACGGGTACATCCCCGACAGCCCCCAGTTCCGCCAGCACACGGTGTCCGACGGCCCGTACCAGATCGTCTCGTACACGCCGAACAAGCAGTACGTCCTCGACCGCAACAAGAACTGGAAGGCCGCCTCCGACCCGACGCGGGCGCAGAACCCCGACCGGATCCAGGTCACCATGGGGCAGGACTCGCCCGACGTGGTCCAGCAGCAGATGGAGCAGGGCTCCGCCGATCTCGCCTGGGACCAGCCGGTGCCGACCTCGCGGATCCCGAGCCTGAAGTCCAACCCGAACTTCAAGATCATGGAGGGGTCGACGAGCAACCCCTACATCGTCTTCAACACCCTCAGCCCGAACAACAACAAGGCGCTGAGCAAGGTGCAGGTCCGGCAGGCGATCAACTACGCGGTCGACAAGACCGCGCTGATCCAGATCTACGGCGGCCCGGACGTCAGCGAGGTGCTGAACCAGGTCATCCCGCCGCGCAGCGTCGGCTACCAGCCGTTCAACCTGTACCCGACGCCCGGCAACGCCGGCGACCCGAACAAGTGCAAGCAGCTGCTCGCGCAGGCCGGGTACCCCAACGGGCTGACGCTCAAGTTCCCCTACCGGGTGTCCAGCAACCACCCGAAGGTCGCGCAG
Organism: Actinomadura sp. NPDC048394; assembly: GCF_040651755.1. Classification (NCBI taxonomy): domain Bacteria; kingdom Bacillati; phylum Actinomycetota; class Actinomycetes; order Streptosporangiales; family Thermomonosporaceae; genus Actinomadura; species Actinomadura sp. NPDC048394. Next base: position 16,059 of record NZ_JBEZJL010000053.1, read on the forward strand.
TCGGTCCAGGCGAACCTGAAGGCGTGCGGGATCACCGCGAACCTCACGCCCGACACCAACGGCACCTTCTACAACACCACGCTGGTGACGCCCGCCGACGCCAAGGCCGGCAAGTGGGACATCGCCGGCCCCGGCTGGGTGCCCGACTGGTACGGCAACAACGGCCGCACCAACATCGTGCCGCTGTTCGACGGCCGCCAGTACGGCCCGAACTCCACCAACTACGGCGACTACAACAACCCGAAGGTCAACGCGCTCATCGACCAGGCGCTGAAGGCCAAGGACGTCAACACGGCGGCCGGGTTCTGGGCGCAGGCCGACAAGCAGATCATGCAGGACGCCGCGGTCGTGCCGCTGATGAACCAGAAGTACCCGATCTTCCACTCGTCGCGGGTGAAGAACGCGCAGTACCTGCCGCAGTACCAGGCGTACGACCTGAACCAGGTCAAGCTCTCGTAGCCGGCGGCGCCCGGGCGCCCCGCCGGCGGCGCCGCGCCCGGGCACCGGCCCGTCCCCGCCCGCGCGGGCGCGGGCCGCCGGCCGGCCGGATGCAGGACGCGAAGGGGCGTCGATGAGTCTTCTCGAGGTGACCGACCTGCGGGTCTCCTTCAGCACGCCGGACGGGGTGGTGCGCGCCGTGCGGGGCGTCTCGTTCGAGGTGGACCGGGGCCGCACGCTCGGCATCGTCGGGGAGTCCGGCTCGGGGAAGAGCGTCAGCACCCAGACGCTGATGGGCCTCACCCCGGGCGCGAAGGTGACCGGGCAGGCCCTGTTCGAGGGCGCCGACCTGCTCACCGCGGGAGAGCGGCGGATGCGCCAGATCCGCGGCGCCGAGATCGGCATGATCTTCCAGGACCCGCTGTCCAGCCTGCACCCGCTGTACAAGGTGGGCCGGCAGATCGAGGAGATGATCCGCGCGCACGAGCCGGACACCGGCCGGGACGCGGCCCGCAAGCGGGCGGTCGAGATGCTCGGCACCGTCGGCATCCCGCAGCCGGCGCGGCGCGCCGAGGAGTACCCGCACCAGTTCTCCGGCGGTATGCGGCAGCGCGCCATGATCGCGATGGCGCTGGCGCTGAACCCGAAGCTGATCATCGCGGACGAGCCGACGACCGCGCTGGACGCGACCGTCCAGGCCCAGATCCTGGACCTGATGCGGCGGCTCCAGCGCGAGTACGACACCGCCCTCATCATGATCACCCACGATCTCGGCGTGATCGCCGACATGGCCGACGACGTGCTGGTGATGTACGGCGGGAAGGCGGCGGAGAAGGCGCGGCGGCGCCCGCTGTACTACCGGCCGCACCACCCGTACACCAAGGGGCTGCTGCAGTCGACGCCGTCGGCGGCGGCCGGCGCGGACCGGCTGCGGCCGATCCCCGGGCAGCCGCCGAGCCTGATCAACATCCCGTCGGGGTGCGTGTTCCATCCGCGCTGCGAGTACGTGATGGACCGGTGCGTCACCGACGAGCCGGTCCTGGACCCGGTCACCGGCGACGACGACCCGACACACGTGTCGGCGTGCTGGCTGCCGCTGGAGGCCCTCGGGCTCGGCGAGGACGCCGAACGGCTGCGGCAGAGGGCGGTCGAGGAGGGACGCGTGCGGGCGCGCCCCGCGGCTGCGGCGCGGAACGGCGCCCCGGAGGCCTCCGGCGCGGTCGACGCCACCGCCGGCGGCGAGGACACGGGCGCGGGCGGCCGGGACGGCCCGGCGGAGGGCGACGACGACGGCGGGACGCGCGGGGACGGAGGCGCCGCATGAACGGCGACATGAGCGACGTCCTGGTCTCGGTCGAGGACGTCTACAAGCACTTCCCCATCAAGCAGGGGATCGTGTTCAAGAAGGAGATCGGCCGCGTCCACGCGGTCGACGGTGTCGACCTGCAGGTCCGGCGCGGCGAGACGCTCGGCATCGTCGGGGAGTCCGGCTGCGGGAAGTCGACGCTGGCGCGCTGCATCACCGGGCTGCACCAGGTGACGGCGGGCCGGATCCTCTTCGAGGGTGACGACATCACCCGGCTCGGCAAAGCCGGCCTGAAGGCGTTCCGCCGCGACGTCCAGATGATCTTCCAGGACCCGTACGGGTCGCTGAACCCGCGCCGCCGCGTCGGCTCCATCATCGGCGACCCGTTCGCGGTCCACTCGATCGCGGGCGGCGCCGAGCGCAAGCGCCGGGTGCAGGAGCTGATGGAGCTCGTCGGGCTGAACCCCGAGCACTACAACCGGTTCCCCGCCGAGTTCTCCGGCGGGCAGCGGCAGCGGATCGGGGTCGCGCGGGCGCTGGCGCTCAAGCCGAAGCTGATCGTGTGCGACGAGCCGGTGTCGGCGCTCGACGTGTCGATCCAGGCGCAGGTCATCAACCTGCTCAAGGACCTGCAGGACGAGCTGGGCCTGACGTACGTGTTCATCGCGCACGACCTGTCGGTCGTCCGGTACGTCAGCGACCGGGTCGCGGTGATGTACCTCGGCAAGGTCGGCGAGGCCGCCGAGGCGGAGGTCCTGTACGGCCGGCCCCGGCACCCCTACACGGCGGCGCTGCTGTCGGCGGCGTCGATCGCCGACCCGGACGAGGCCGAGCGCGCCGAGCGGATCGTGCTGACCGGGGACGTCCCGTCGCCGATCGAGCCGCCGTCCGGCTGCCGGTTCCACCCGCGCTGCCCGAAGGCCGCGGACCGCTGCGTCCGGGAGGACCCGCCGCTGATCCCGCGCGAGGGCGACCCGGAAGACCACGTCACCGCCTGCCACTTCCCGGTGGAGCCGGGCGAGCGCCTCGCGCACAAGCACGCCGCGATCGCCCAGGTCTCCACCCAGCCGGAACTCCCGGAGGTCGAGGAATGAGCAGCTACACCGATCTCGAGGCACAGGAGGTCGACCCGACGGCGGGCACCGCGCCCGCCCGCGTGCAGGGCCGCACCCCGTTCCAGCTGGCGTGGGCGCGGTTCCGGCGCGACCGGCTCGCGGTCGCGTCCATCGTCGTGCTGATCCTGATCGCGATCTACGCGATCCTCGCGCCGGTCTGGGCGCACCTGACCGGCCACCCCTACGACGCGACGTTCCCCAAGACGGGCCTGGACGTCAACGGGCAGCCGCGCGGCCCGTCCGGGACGTTCTGGCTCGGCGCCGACCAGCTCGGCCGCGACGTGCTGGTCCGCGCCGCCTACGGGGCGCGGATCTCGCTGCTGGTCGGGATCCTGTCGGCGGTGCTCGCGTCGATCGTCGGGACGCTGGTCGGGGTGCTCGCCGGGTTCGTCGGCGGGGCGATGGACACGCTGCTGGCACGGCTGATGGACATGACCCTCGCGCTGCCCTACCTGCTGGTGGCGATCATGCTGGCGACCACGTTCCAGATCTCCTCGGTCGGCGCCAGCCTGACCCTGACGATCCTGGTGATCGCGTTCTTCTCGTTCGCGGCGTTCGGCCGGATCATCCGCGGGCAGGTGCTGTCGCTGAAGCAGAAGGAGTTCGTGGAGGCGGCCCGCTCGCTCGGCTCCTCCAACGCGCGGATCATGTTCGTGGACATCCTGCCGAACCTGGTCGCGCAGGTCACCGTGCTGACCTCGCTGCTGATCCCGACGTCGATCGTGTTCGAGGCGACGCTGTCGTTCCTCGGCGTCGGGGTGCGGCTGCCGATGCCGTCGTGGGGGTCGATGCTCGGCGAGGGCAGCGACGTGTTCCAGACCGCGTGGTGGCTGCTCGCGGTGCCCGGCGTCCTGCTGCTGCTGACCACGCTGTCGTTCAACCTGCTCGGCGACGGGATCCGGGACGCCCTGGACCCGCGCGGCGACCGGGCCACCGGGGGGAAGTGAGCGCCTGTGATCCGCTTCGTCATCCGCCGCCTGCTGTACGCGATCGTCGTGCTGTGGCTGGTGTCCACGCTGGTGTTCGTGTTCCTGCACGTCTCGCCCGTCCCGGTGGAGCGGGTCATCGGCGGGCCGCGCGCCACCACCGACACCCTCAACCAGATCCGCCGCAACCTCGGACTCGACCAGCCGGTGATCGTGCAGTACGGGCAGTTCCTCGGCCGGCTGCTGCACGCGAACCTCGGCGACTCCTACATCAACGGGGAGCCGGTGACGACGCTGATCGGGGACCGGCTGCCGACCACGCTGTGGCTGGTGTTCGGCGCCGGGATCATCTGGTTCGTCGGCGGCGTCGTCACCGGGGTGCTGTCGGCGACCCGGGCGCGCAGCCTCTCCGACCGGTTCGTCACGGTGTTCGTCCTGATCGGGCTGTCGACGCCGCCGTTCGTGATGGCGCTCGTGCTGCTGTACCTGTTCTCCACCAAGCTGAGCGAGGCGGGCATCTACTTCTTCGAGGCGGGCCCGCCGCTGCAGATGCACTTCTGGCGCCGGATGATCCTGCCGTGGATCGCGCTGGCGTTCCTGATGGTCGCGGCGTACACGCGGCTGACGCGCGGCGCGATGCTGGACGTGCTGGGGGAGGACTACGTCCGGACGGCCCGCGCCAAGGGCCTGTCGCGGCGCCGCGTCGTCTACCGGCACGGCCTGCGGGCGGCGCTGACCCCGGTCGTCACCCAGTTCGGCATCGACCTCGGCGCGCTGATCGGCTCCACGATCGTCACCGAGAAGGTGTTCGGCCTGCAGGGGGTGGGGCAGCTGGTGTACCAGTCGATCGCGCTGGGCGACACCCCGGTGATCATCGGCGTGACGCTGATGGTGACGTTCTTCGTGATCGTGGCGAACCTGCTGGTGGACATCGGCTACTCGTTCCTGGATCCGCGGGTCCGGCTGTCCTGACGGCGGTCCGGGGGCCCGCGGCGCGGCCGGGCACGGGCCCGGGCCGGGTCACGATGCGGACACTCGGGACGGTCAACGCGATCTCGGAGTAATGCCGCGAGGTGCGCATGGATAAGCTTTCCGTATGCGATCGTGGCCCGCTTCCGACGTCCCCAGCCTCACCGACGCGGGACTCCCCGCCGCGGCGCGGCGGCTCAGCCTGTACGACACCGGGACGGCCGAGGTGCGGCCCACGGAGCCCGGCGAGACCGCCCGGATGTACGTCTGCGGGATCACCCCCTACGACGCGACGCACCTCGGGCACGCCAACACCTACCTGACCTTCGACCTCGTCAACCGGGTGTGGCGCGACCTCGGCCACGAGGTCCACTACGTGCAGAACGTCACCGACGTCGACGATCCCCTCCTGGAACGTGCCCAGCAGACCGGCGAGGACTGGCGGGAGCTCGCCGAGCGGGAGATCCAGCTGTTCCGCGACGACATGACGGCGCTGCGGATCCTGCCGCCGGAGCGCTACGTCGGCGCGGTCGAGGCGATCCCGCTGATCGTCGAGATGATCGAGAAGCTGCGCGGCCGGGACGCCACCTACGAGGTCGACGGCGACGTGTACTTCCCGATCACCGCGGACCCCGCGTTCGGGCAGGTCAGCCGGCTGACGCAGGAGCAGATGGCGCCGCTGTTCGCCGAGCGCGGCGGCGACCCGGACCGGCCCGGCAAGCGCGACCCGCTGGACGCGCTGGTGTGGATGGCGCGGCGGCCCGGGGAGCCCGGCTGGGAGTCCCCGTTCGGGGAGGGCCGCCCCGGCTGGCACGTGGAGTGCTCGGCGATCTCCATCGAGTACCTCGGCATGGGCTTCGACGTGGAGGGCGGCGGGTCGGACCTGGCGTTCCCGCACCACGAGATGGGCGCCTCGCACGCGCAGGTCGCGACGGGGGAGCGCCCGCACGCCCGCGCCTACGTCCACGCCGGCATGGTCGGCCTGGACGGCGAGAAGATGTCGAAGTCGCGCGGGAACCTCGTGTTCGTGTCGAAGCTCCGCGAGGCGGGCGTCGACCCGATGGCGGTGCGGCTGGCGCTGCTGTCCCACCACTACCGGTCCGACTGGGAGTGGACGGACGCGGAGCTGCGCGGCGCGGGCGCCCGCCTGGGCCGGTGGCGCGCCGCCGTGGCGCGCCCGTCCGGGCCGCCCGCGGGACCGGTCGCCGACACGGTCCGCGAGCGCCTCGCCGACGACCTCGACGCCCCCGCGGCGCTCGCCGCGATCGACGCGTGGGCCGCCGCGGACGGCGCCGACGCGTCCTCGCCCGCGCAGGTGCGCGCGCTCGCCGACGCCCTGCTCGGCATCGCCCTCTGACGCGGCCCCGGCACCCGCCCTCACAGCAGCCCGGCGAGCTTGTAGAGGACGAGGGACCCGGCGACGGCGACGTTGAGGCTGCTGCCGTCGCCGACCATCGGGATCTCGACGGCCGCGTCCAGCAGGTCGAGGGCCTCGGCGGGGATGCCGTGCCGCTCGTGGCCGAGGACGGCGACGGTCCGGGTCCGCGCGGCGGGCAGGTCGGCGAGCCGCACCGCCTCGTCGGCCAGCTCGACCCCGACGACGCGGGTGCCGGGGTCGTCGCGGGCCCGCTCCAGCCAGCCGACCGGGTCGTTCACCCAGTGCACGCACGCGGGGCGGCGCAGCGTGTTGCCGCGCTCCAGCGCGGCCGGCACCCACGGGAACCGCGGCACGGCGAGGCAGGCGCCGACGGCGTCGCAGGTCCGCAGCAGGGTGCCGAGGTTCGCGCCGTGCAGCGGCCACAGCGGCGCGGCGATCAGATGGTCCCAGCAGGAATGGGCGCGGCCGCGGCGCTGCCGCCGCAGCTCGCGGGGGGTCCGCACGCGGATCGCGGGCGGCCGGGCGGCGCGGCTCACCGCCTCCGGGGGACGCCGCCCCTCACGTCGCTGATGCTCATGGTGGACGCACTTGTCGGCGTGCGCGGGCCATCACCGGCGGGTCGCTTACCCCCGCGAGTGTAGCGGGGTAGAGTCCGGCGCATGCGCATGGAACTGGTCTGGCTGATGCTGCCCGGCGTCCTCGTCGCACTGATCGTTTTCGCGTCCGTCAAGCGCCCGGACGAGCCGGGGGACTGACCGGCCGCCGCGGGTCAGCCGGGGTCGCGGCGCCGCAGGTACCGCTCGAACTCGCGGGCGATCGCGTCGCCGCTCGCCTCGGGCAGCTCGGTGGCGTCCTTCTGCTCCTCCAGCGTCCGCACGTACTCGGCGACCTCGGAGTCCTCCTCGGCGAGCTCGTTGACGCCGTTCTCCCAGGCCCGCGCCTCCTCGGGCAGCTCGCCGAGCGGGACGGTGACGTCCAGCAGGTCCTCGACGCGGCGCAGCAACGCCAGCGTCGCCTTCGGCGACGGCGGCTGCGCGACGTAGTGCGGGACGGCGGCCCACAGCGACACGGTGTCCAGGTCGGCCTTGGCGCAGGCGTCCTGCAGCACCCCGAGGATCCCGGTGGGGCCCTGGTAGCGGGCGGGCTCGAGGTGCAGGGTGCTGACCAGCCCGGCCTCGGACGCGGCGCCGGTGACCGGGACGGGGCGGGTGTGCGGCGCGTCGGCGAGCAGCGCGCCGAGCAGCACCACGTTGCGCACGTCCAGCTCCAGCATCAGCCCGACCAGCTCGCGGCAGAACGACCGCCACCGCATGTTCGGCTCGATGCCGTGGATCAGCACGACGTCCTTGCCGTTGGGGAGCCGCGCCCAGGAGATCCGCGTGGTGGGCCAGGTGATGTCGCGGGTCTCCCCGTCGACCATCTCCACGATGGGGCGGGTGACCTGGAAGTCGTAGTAGTCGTCGGGGTCGAGCTCGGCGATCGGTACCGCGTCCCAGCTGGACTCCAGGTGCTGGATGACCCCGCTGGCGGCCTCCCCGGCGTCGTTCCATCCCTCAAAGGCGGCCACGAGCACCGGTTCGACGAGCTCCGGCACGCTCTCCAGCTCGATCACGCGCTGCCTCCTTCCGACGCCTGGGTACAGCGTCACCGGCGGGGGTCTCATTCCCGGGGTCGGGGGCCCCGCTCATGATCGGTGGCTGTCAGCCTACGTCCTGACAGTGACCTACCCCACCGTTCCGCCGCCAGACCCCCGCGCTGTACGCCCGCGGCGGAACGGAGGTCACGATCGGATCACTTGCCGTCGGTGGTGTGCACGATCAGCACGTCGCACGGGGAGCGGTGCGACAGGTTCGCCGGGACGGACCCGAGGATGCGGCCGGCGAGGCTGTTGAGGCCGCGGTTGCCGATCACGACCAGCTCGGCGCCGCGCTCCTTGGCGAGGCGGCTGATGACGTCGACGGCGTCGCCTTCGACGGACTCCTGCTGGATGTCCCGGGCGCCCGCCGCGACGGCCCGCTCCCGCGCCGCGCGCAGCGCGTCGTCGGCGGGGGTGGAGCCCTGCACCTTGTAGGCCAGGTCGCCGAGCCGGTCGGCGGCGCTCGCGCGCTCGCGCTCGGGCATCGGGCTGTAGGCGGAGGCGAGCAGCAGGGTGGCGCCGGTCGCGGCGGCCAGCTGCGCGGCCCGGTCGACCGCGCGGAACGAGGAGTCCGAGCCGTCGGTGCCGACGAGGATCATGCGGTACGCGCTCATGCCGTTCCTTACCCGTTGGTAGTAACTGGGGGCACGTTATCGGTCGGGTGACCCATCCGTCACCGTCTTCTTGCACGGCCCGTCCAACGCACACGCGGGCCGGCGGGCCCGGGCGGGGGCGTGTTCCGCCATGTGGACGGATCGGAGGGCTCCGGAGGCCCGCGGATAGTCTGGGATCCCATGAGCACTCCCGTTCCGCAGTCCCTGCGTCAGGCCCTGAAGGAGCGCGTCGTCGTGGCCGACGGGGGCATGGGGACGATGCTCCAGGACGCGGGACCCTCCCTGGAGGACTTCCAGGGCCACGAGGGCTGCAACGAGATCCTCAACGTCACCCGGCCCGACATCGTCCGAGCGGTGCACGAGGCGTACCTTGCGGCGGGCGTCGACTGCGTGGAGACCAACACCTTCGGCGCCAACCTCGGCAACCTCGGCGAGTACGGCATCACCGACCGGATCTTCGAGCTGGCGGAGGCGGGCGCCCGGATCGCCCGCGAGGCCACCGGCTCCTTCGCGACGCCGGACCGGCCCCGCTGGGTGATCGGGTCGGTCGGCCCCGGCACCAAGCTCCCCACCCTCGGGCACGTGGCGTTCGCCGAGCTCCGCGACGCCTACCAGCGGGGCGTCGAGGGCCTGCTGGCCGGAGGCGTCGACGCGGTCCTGGTGGAGACCTGCCAGGACCTGCTGCAGGCCAAGGCGGCGCTGATCGGCGCGCGCCGCGCCATCGCCGCCGCCGGCGGCGACACGGTGCTGATCGGGCAGGTGACGATCGAGCAGAACGGCGCGATGCTGATGGGCTCGGAGATCGGCGCCGCGCTGACCGCCCTGGAGCCGCTCGGCATCGACCTCATCGGGCTGAACTGCGCCACCGGCCCTGCCGAGATGAGCGAGCACCTGCGCTACCTCGCCCGGCACGCCCGGATCGGGCTGTCGTGCATGCCGAACGCGGGGCTGCCGGAGCTGACCGCCGACGGCGCCCGCTACCCGCTCACCCCCGGGCAGCTCGCCGACGCGCACGACGCGTTCACCCGCGACTACGGGCTGTCGCTGGTCGGCGGCTGCTGCGGCACCACCCCCGAGCATCTGCGGCAGGTCGTCGACCGGGTCCGCGGGCGGGAGGTCGCCGAGCGGCGGCCCCGCCCCGAGCCGGGCGCCTCGTCGCTGTACCAGCACGTCCCGTTCCGGCAGGACACGTCCTACCTGGCGATCGGGGAGCGCACCAACGCCAACGGGTCCAGGGCGTTCCGGGAGGCGATGCTGGAGCGCCGCTGGGACGACTGCGTGAAGATCGCCCGCGACCAGGCCCGCGACGGCGCGCACCTGCTGGACCTGTGCGTCGACTACGTCGGCCGCGACGGCGTCGCCGACATGAAGGAGCTGGCGTTCCGGCTCGCGACCGCCGCGACGCCGCCGATCGTGCTGGACTCCACCGAGGTCCCGGTGATCGAGGTGGGGCTGGAGATGCTCGGCGGCCGCGCCGTCGTCAACTCCGTCAGCTTCGAGGACGGCGACGGGGCGGGCTCCAAGCTGCGGCGGCTGATGCCGGTCGTCCGCGAGCACGGCGCCGCGGTCGTCGTGATGTGCATCGACGAGGAGGGCCAGGCCCGCACCGCCGCCCGCAAGGTCGCGATCGCCTCCCGGATGATCGACGAGCTGACCGGCCGCTGGGGGATGCGGATCGAGGACGTCGTCGTCGACTGCCTCACCTTCACCATCGGCACCGGCCAGGAGGAGTCGCGCCGCGACGCGCTGGAGACGATCGAGGCGATCCGCGAGCTGAAGCGCCGCCACCCGGACGTGCAGACCACGCTCGGGCTGTCGAACGTGTCGTTCGGCCTGAACCCGGCGGCGCGGATCGTGCTGAACTCGGTGTTCATGCACGAGTGCGTCGACGCGGGGCTGGACTCGGCGATCGTCCACGCGTCCAAGATCCTGCCGATGGCGCGGATCCCCGAGGAGCAGCGCAAGGTCGCCCTCGACCTGATCTACGACCGCCGTTCGGACGGCTACGACCCGCTGCACGCGTTCATGCAGCTGTTCGAGGGCGTCGACACCGCCGCGATGAAGGCCGACCGCGCCGCCGAGCTGCTCGCGCTGCCGCTGTGGGAGCGGCTGAAGCGCCGCATCGTCGACGGCGAGCTCGACGGCCTCGACGCCGACCTCGCCGAGGCCTTGACGCAGCGCCCCGCGCTGGAGATCGTCAACGACGTGCTGCTGGACGGGATGAAGACCGTCGGCGAGCTGTTCGGGTCGGGGCAGATGCAGCTGCCGTTCGTGCTGCAGTCCGCCGAGGTGATGAAGACCGCCGTCGCCCGCCTCGAACCGCACATGGAGAAGACCGAGGACGGCGGCAAGGGCCGGATCGTGCTCGCCACCGTCAAGGGCGACGTCCACGACATCGGCAAGAACCTCGTCGACATCATCCTGTCCAACAACGGCTACGACGTCGTCAACATCGGCATCAAGCAGCCGGTGTCGGCGATCCTGGAGGCCGCCCGCGAGCACCGCGCCGACGTGATCGGCATGTCCGGGCTACTGGTGAAGTCCACCGTGGTGATGAAGGAGAACCTCGAGGAGCTGAACGCCCGCGGCCTGGCGGGGGAGTGGCCGGTGCTGCTCGGCGGCGCCGCCCTCACCCGCGCCTACGTCGAGCAGGACCTCGCCGGCCTCTACGATGGCGAGGTCCGCTACGCCCGGGACGCGTTCGAGGGGCTGCGGCTGATGGACGCGTTCATGGCCGTCAAGCGCGGCGTCGAGGGCGCGAGCCTGCCGCCGCTGCGCGAGCGGCGGGTGCGGCGGGGCGCGACGCTCCAGGTCACCGCGCCGGAGGACATGCCTGCCCGGTCCGACGTCGCGACCGACAACAAGGTCCCCGAGCCGCCGTTCTGGGGCGACCGGGTCGTCAAGGGCCTCGCCCTCGCCGACTACGCCGCCTTCCTCGACGAGCGCGCCACCTTCATGGGCCAGTGGGGGCTGAAGCCGTCCCGCGGCGGCGACGGCCCCACCTACGAGGAGCTGGTGGAGGCCGAGGGGCGGCCCCGGCTGCGGATGTGGCTGGACCGTGTCCAGACCGAGGGCCTGATCGAGGCCGGAGTCGTGTACGGGTACTTTCCGGCCGTGTCGGAGGGCGACGACCTGGTCGTCCTCAACGACGACGGCTCGGAGCGGCAGCGGTTCACGTTCCCGCGCCAGCGCCGCGACCGGCACCTGTGCCTCGCCGACTTCTTCCGGCCCCGCGAGTCCGGCGAGACCGACGTGGTCGCGCTGCAGCTCGTCACCATGGGCCCGCGGATCGCCGAGGCGACCGCGGAGCTGTTCGCCAAGAACGCCTACCGCGACTACCTGGAGCTGCACGGGCTGTCGGTGCAGCTCACCGAGGCGCTGATGGAGTACTGGCACGCGCGGATCCGCGCCGATCTCGGCTTCGGCGGCGAGGACTCCGGCGACCTCGAGGACTTCTTCAAGCTCGGCTACCGCGGCGCCCGGTTCTCCTTCGGCTACGCCGCCTGCCCCGACCTGGAGGACCGCGCCAAGCTCGTCGGGCTGCTGGACCCGGGCCGGATCGGGGTGACGCTGTCGGAGGAGCTGCAGCTGGCGCCCGAGCAGTCGGCGGACGCGCTGGTCGTCCACCACCCCGAGGCGAAGTACTTCAACACGTGACGGCGCGCGGGGCGCGCGCCGGCGGCGACGAGGAGGGATGGACGATCTTGGGGGACGGTCACGGGGGCCTTCAGGCCGTGCTGTTCGACATGGACGGGCTGCTCGTCGACTCCGAGCGGGTCTGGCTGGAGGTCGAGTCGCAGGTGGTCGCGTGGCTCGGCGGGGAGTGGGGCGAGGAGCACCAGAAGGCGCTGGTGGGCGGGTCGCTCACCGTCGCCGCCGACTACATGCTGAGGCTGACCGGCGCGGACGTCCCGGCCGAGGAGGTCGGGCGGCGGATGCTGGACGGCATGCACGAGCGGCTGAGCGAGAGCGTGCCGCTGATGCCGGGCGCCAAGGAGCTGCTGGTGGAGCTGAAGGACGCGGGCGTCACCGCCGCGCTGGTGTCGTCCAGCCACCGGCGGCTGATCGAGCCGGTGCTGGACGCCGTCGGCCGGGAGTTCTTCGCGCTCAGCGTCGCGGGCGACGAGGTCGCGCGGACCAAGCCCGACCCGGAGCCCTATCTGACCGCGACGGCGCGCCTCGGCGCGGAGCCGGGCCGCTGCGTCGTGCTGGAGGACTCCCCGAACGGGGTGGCCGCGGGGGAGGCGGCGGGCTGCGTGACGGTCGCGGTGCCGAGCGTCCTGCCGATCCCGCCGGCGCCCGGACGCACCGTGGCGGCGTCGCTGCGCGAGGTGACCCTGGAACGGCTGTTCTCGCTGGTCGGATGAGGTTCCGGCGGCCGCCGGGACGGCCCGCTCGACCGGTTCGACGTCCAACCGTTGCGCGATGTTGATCTCTGCCGGGCGGGTACGCCGGCGGGAGCACCGGCCGCGCCGCCGCCTGCTCCCGTGGCGGCAGGGCGCGCCCGCGACCCCGGGGGGCGGTCCCTAGGGGACGGATCACGCCGGAGGAGGAGACCGCAATGTCCGGAAACCGTCCGCCGGGAGGAGCGTGATCGGCGCCCGGACGTGTGACGATGGAGGGAGCAGCGCCGGCAGAGCAGCACCGTACGGAGTGAGGGGCCGACATGAGCGACACGGCGATCGATCTGATCAGCCTCGGGGTGACCCTGGTCGGGCTGGTCATCAGCTGGGGGGTCTACCGGCGCCGCGGGGCGGCGTCGGGGATGCGCGGCGCCGCGCTGTCGCTGGTGCCGCTGGCCGCGGCGATGACCGGGGTGACCGAGTTCTTCGTCGACCTGGCGTTCAGCCCGGTGAAGTGGGCCGGGGTCGGGGTGGCGGGGCTGGCCGTCCTGCTCTACCTGACCTCGGGTGCGATGCTGAGCCGCCGCGCCGGGTCCGGCGACGCCGGCGGGAAGGCCGCGGCGCCCGGCGCGGGCGAGCCGAAGGCGGCGGGCCGCGCCGGCCGCAAGCCCAAGGGCGCGGTGGGCGGCGCGCAGCCGTCCGGCGACCCCGAGATGGCGGAGATCGAGAAGATCCTGCGCGACCGCGGCATCTCCTGACGCCCGGTCCCGGCGGGCCTCGCGGCGGGCCGGGACGTCCCCAGCAGGGGGCGTCCCGGCCCGCCGTTTCTGCGTTCCGGGGCGCTGACCTGCGGACGATCGATCTCAGAACGGACTCAGTACGGTAAAGCTTGCCGGTCTAGACCGCGTTCGTGTTGCGGAGCACGCCACAGGCGAACGTACTATTCGGGCGATTTGTCCGACGTGATGCCGAGCACGTGTGCCCGAGATGACGACGAGATCACAACTCAGATACGGGTACTGGCGCAGCCCGTCTCACGGATGGACAGTCGTGGCCGAGGGGCTACCTTTCCCTTCAGCAAACGCGGCGTAACGGGCACGGGGTCAGCGGATGATCTCCGCGACCGCCGGTCACCGCGCCGGCGGCGGCATGGCCGAACCAGTGGCCGGACGGTAGGAGGTACAGAGCGTGGCCGCACCCCTTGAGGTGACCGGGTCCGACACCGAGGCGCAGCCGGAAGCGGTCCTCGCCGGTGTCGACGGCAAGGCGATCCAGGGACGCTCCCTGGGACAGATCGCCTGGATGCGACTCAAGCGCGACAAGGTCGCGCTCGCCGGCGGCGTCATCGTGATCCTGCTGATCCTCCTGGCGATCTTCGGGCCGCTGCTGGTGCAGTCGCCGCTGGCCTACCACCAGAACCTGATCGACCCGACGTACAACCGGCCGAAGACCGGCATCTGGCACACCGGCATCAGCGCCGACCACCTCCTCGGAGTGGAGCCCGGCACCGGCCGGGACCTGCTCTCCCGGATCGTGCACGGCGCCCGGATCTCGCTGCTGGTGTCGTTCCTCGCGACGCTGCTGTCGGTGGTCATCGGCACGATCCTCGGCATCACCGCCGGCTACTTCGGCGGCTGGGTCGACATGCTCATCAGCCGGGCGATGGACGCCTTTCTCGCGTTCCCCCTGCTGCTGTTCGCGATCGCGCTGGTCGCCGTCATCTCCGACGGCTCGTTCGGGCTGACCGGCAACGGGCTGCGCATCGGCGTCCTCGTCGTCGTCATCGGCTTCTTCAACTGGCCCTACATCGGCCGCATCATCCGCGGCCAGACCCTCTCGCTGCGCGAACGCGAGTTCGTCGACGCGGCCCGCAGCATGGGCGCACGGAACTCCTACATCCTGTTCAAGGAGATCCTGCCGAACCTCGTCGCGCCGATCCTGGTCTACGCGACCCTGCTGATCCCGACGAACATCCTGTTCGAGGCGGCGCTGTCGTTCCTCGGCGTCGGCGTCATCCCGCCGACGCCGTCGTGGGGCGGCATGCTGACCCTCGCGGTCCCGATCTACTCCTCGGACCCGATGTACATGATCGTCCCCGGTGTGGCGATCTTCATCACCGTCCTCGCCTTCAACCTGCTCGGTGACGGGCTGCGGGACGCTCTCGACCCTCGGGCCAAGTGACCTCGGGTTCATCCGACCCGGCGAAATGAATGGGGTGCGCCTGCACATGAACAAGATGAGACCAATCGCGGCCCTCGCCGCCGGCGTGCTCGCCGCGGCGGGCCTCGCCGCCTGCGGCGGCGGTGACTCGGGCGGCTCGGGGAGCGGGCCGGGCTACGGCGCGGCCATCGACAAGATCGTCAACCAGTCGGACAAGAAGGGCGGCACGCTCCGCCTCGCGATGTCCGACGACTTCGACTCGCCGGACCCGGGCAACCAGTACTACGCGTGGGACCAGAACTTCTCGCGCCTGTACGGCCGCGGCCTGATGACGTTCAAGCCCGCCGCGGGCAAGGACAGCCTGAACGTCATCCCCGACCTGGCGACCGCGCCCGGTCAGATGGCCGACGGCGGCAAGACCTGGACCTACAAGCTCCGCACCGGCGTGAAGTACGACGACGGCACGGCGGTCACGTCCAAGGACGTCAAGTACGCCGTCGAGCGCAGCAACTTCACCGACGAGATGCAGCTCGGTCCGAAGTACTTCAAGACCTACCTCGTCGACAACAAGCCCGCGTACAAGGGTCCCTACAAGGACAAGAGCGACGAGGGCCTGAAGTCGATCGAGACGCCTGACGACAACACGATCGTCTTCCACCTGTCGAAGCCGTTCGCGGAGTTCGACTACCTGGTGGCGATGTCGCAGACGATCCCGGTGCCGAAGGCCAAGGACACCGGCCTGAAGTACGAGTCGTCGATCGTCTCCAGCGGCCCGTACAAGGTCGACAACTACACCCGCGGCAAGTCGATGACGCTGTCCCGGAACCCCAACTGGGACCCCAGCACCGACCCGATCCGCAAGGCGCTGCCCGACAAGATCGAGCTGCAGCTGAAGCAGAACGCCGACGACATCGACAACCGCCTGCTGGCCGGTTCGCTCGACATGGACGTCGCGGGCGTCGGTGTGCAGTCCGGCACGCAGCCGAAGGTGCTGACGCCGCAGCAGAAGCCCTACACCGACAACCCGATCCAGGGCTACCTGCGGTTCATGTCGCTGAACCAGCACGTCAAGCCGCTGGACAACATCCACTGCCGGATCGCCGTGCAGTACGCGACCGACAAGGTCGCCGCGCAGACCGCCTACGGAGGCCCGCTGGCCGGCGGTGACGTCGCGACCACGATCCTGCCCCCGTCGGTCGACGGCTACCGCAAGTTCGACCTGTACCCGCAGAAGCAGGCGGCGGGCGGCAACGGCCTGGACCAGGCCACGCTGGCGAAGGCCAAGCAGGAGCTCGCGGCGTGCGGCAAGCCGAACGGCTTCAGCACCAAGATCTCGGCCCGGTCCGACCGGCCGAAGGAAGTCGCGATGGCGCAGGCCATCCAGCAGGGCCTGAAGAAGGTCGGCATCAACGTCAGCATCGTGCAGTGGCCGGCCGGCGACTACTTCAACAAGTACGTCGGCGTCCCGAACTACGTGCACCAGCACGGCGTCGGCATGATGCTCATGGCGTGGGCGGCGGACTGGCCGACCGGCTACGGCTTCCTCTCCCAGATCGTCGACGGCCGGGCCATCAAGCCCTCCGGCGGCAACAACCTGGCCGAGGAGGACAACCCGAAGGTCAACGACGGTCTGGACCAGGCGATCTCCAGCCCGGACAAGGCCACCCGCACCAAGCTCTACGGCGACATCGACCAGATGGTCATGCAGGACGCCGTCGAGGTCCCGCTGATCTACGCCAAGGCGCTGCTGTACCGGCCGAAGAGGGTCACCAACGTCGGTATCACCATGGGCTATGGCGGAATGTACGACTACCTCAACATGGGCGTGGAGAAGTAATTCTCCCTCCGTCCGTGCGTTCATCTGAAGGCAGGTGAAGGCGATGCCCGCCGGCCGGTACCGGGCCCACAGGTCCGGCCGGCCGGCGGGTGGGGCCGCGAAGTGTGCTCGCATACATCATCCGGCGCCTCGTCGGCGTCGTTCTCATGCTGTTGCTCATCACCCTGGTGACCTTCGGCATCTTCTTCGGGCTTCCGAAGCTGGCCGGTCAGACCACCGACCAGCTCGCGGCGTCCTATGTCGGCAAGGCCCCGACGCAGGAGGCGATCGAGGCCACCAAGGAGCGGCTCGGCCTCGACAAGCCGATCGTGGTGCAGTACGGCAACTACCTCAAGGGCATCGTCGCCGGTGAGGACTTCAAGGCCGGACCGGTCACCGACCACTGCCCCGCGCCCTGCCTCGGCTACTCCTTCCGCACCAGCCAGCCGGTGCTCCCGACGCTGATGGACCGCGCCCCGGCGACCCTGGGGCTGGCCGTGGGCGCCGCGATCGTCTGGCTGATCGTCGGCGTGTCCACCGGTGTCGTCTCGGCGCTCAAGAGAGGCAGCCTCTGGGACCGCGCCGCGATGGTGGTGGCCCTCAGCGGGGTGTCGCTGCCGATCTACTTCACCGGCCTGGTGTCGCTGGCGCTGTTCTCCTACAAGCTGGGCATCTTCCCCGGCGGAGGCAGCTATGTCGGCTTCAGCCAGGATCCGGTGAAATGGTTCGAGTCGCTGGTGCTGCCCTGGGTCACCCTGGCGTTCCTGTACGCCGCGATGTACGCACGGCTCACCAGAGCGGGCATGCTGGAGACGATGAACGAGGACTACATCCGCACGGCCCGCGCCAAGGGCTTGCCGGAGAAGACGGTCATCACCCGGCACGCGCTCCGCGCCTCCCTGACGCCGATCCTGACCGTCTTCGGCCTGGACTTCGGGCTGCTGATCGGCGGCGCGGTGCTCACCGAGAACACCTTCAGCATCCCGGGCCTCGGGCAGCTGGCGATCAGCTCGATCGGCACCGGCGACCTGCCGATGGTGCTCGGCGTCACCACCCTCGCCGCCGCCTTCATCGTCGTGATCAACCTGATCGTCGACCTGCTGTACGCCGTGATCGACCCGAGAGTGAGGCTTGGCTGATGACCGACACCACGCCGGCCACGGGGCCCGCCACGGGCGCCGGTGAGGCTCCCACGGCGTTCCTCGAGGTCCGCGACCTGAAGATCCACTTCCCGACCGACGACGGTCTGGTGAAGTCGGTCGACGGGCTGTCGTTCCAGCTGGAGAAGGGCCGCACCCTCGGCATCGTCGGCGAGTCCGGCTCCGGGAAGAGCGTCACCAGCCTCGGCGTCCTCGGGCTGCACAACCGCCACAACGCGAACGTGTCCGGCGAGATCTGGCTGGACGGCCAGGAGCTCGTCGGTGCCTCGCCCGGCGACGTCCGCCGGCTGCGCGGCCGCAAGATGGCGATGATCTTCCAGGACCCGCTGTCGTCGATGCACCCCTTCTACACCGTCGGCGCCCAGATCATCGAGGCCTACCGGGTCCACAACGACGTGTCGAAGCAGGTGGCGCGCAAGCACGCCATCGACATGCTCGGCCGCGTCGGCATCCCCAAGCCGGACAAGCGCGTCGACGACTACCCCCACCAGTTCTCCGGCGGCATGCGGCAGCGCGCGATGATCGCGATGGCGCTGTCCTGCGACCCCGAGCTGCTGATCGCCGACGAGCCGACCACGGCGCTGGACGTCACCGTCCAGGCGCAGATCCTCGACCTGATCCGGGACCTGCAGGAGGAGTTCAACTCCGCCGTCATCATGATCACCCACGATCTCGGGGTGGTCGCCGAGCTGTCGGATGACATCCTGGTGATGTACGCGGGCCGCTGCGCCGAGTACGCCTCGGTGGAGGACGCCTTCCACAAGCCGCTGCACCCCTACACCTGGGGGCTGCTCGGCTCGATGCCGCGGCTGGACCGGGAGCGCACCGAGCGGCTCATGCCGATCAAGGGCACCCCGCCGAGCCTCATCAACGTGCCGCAGGGCTGCGCGTTCAACCCGCGGTGCGCCTACAAGGACCTCAACGGCGACAAGTCGACGACGGTGCGCCCCGAACTGGTCGAGGCGGTCCCGGGCCACAAGGTGGCCTGCCATCTCCCGCTGGAGAAGAAGCAGGAGATCTGGGAATCCGAGATCCGGCCGAAGCTGTGACGAGCACGGGTGGGAACAAGACTGTGAGCACTTCTGACACCGCCGCGGCGGGGACCACCGTCCCCGGCGCCGCGGAGACCTCCGCCGACGCGGCGGCGCCCCGTCCCATCCGGGACGGGGAGATGCTGCTGGAGGTGGACAACCTCGGCAAGCACTTCCCCGTCACCGCGGGGCTGCTGCGCCGGCAGGTCGCGGCGGTGAAGGCCGTCGACGGCGTGTCGTTCTCGGTCCGCAAGGGCGAGACCCTCGGCCTGGTGGGGGAGTCGGGCTGCGGCAAGTCCACCACCGGCCGGATGATCATGCGGCTGCTTGACCCCAGCTTCGGGAAGATCACCTTCGAGGGCGAGGACATCACCACGATGTCCCAGGGGCGGCTCCGGCCGCTCCGCCGCGACCTCCAGATGATCTTCCAGGACCCGTACTCGTCGCTGAACCCCCGCAAGACGGTCGGCGCGATCGTCGGGGCCCCGTTCCGGCTGCAGAACATCGCCACCGAGAACGGCGTGAAGAAGGCCGTCCAGGAGATCCTGGAGCTCGTCGGCCTCAACCCCGAGCACTACAACCGGTACCCGCACGAGTTCTCCGGCGGCCAGCGCCAGCGCATCGGCATCGCCCGCACGCTGGCGCTCAAGCCGAAGCTGATCGTCGCGGACGAGCCGGTGTCGGCGCTGGACGTGTCGGTGCAGGCGCAGGTCGTCAACCTGCTGGAGGACCTGCAGGACGAGCTCGACCTCACCTACGTGGTGATCGCGCACGACCTGTCGGTCGTCCGGCACATCTCCGACCGGGTCGCCGTCATGTACCTCGGCAAGATCGTCGAGATCGCGGACCGCAACGACCTGTACGAGCGGCCGATGCACCCCTACACCAACGCGCTGCTGTCGGCGGTGCCGGTCCCCGACCCGAGCGAGCGCGGGAACCGGCAGCGGATCCGGCTGCAGGGCGACGTGCCGAGCCCCCTCGACCCGCCGCCCGCGTGCCGGTTCCACACCCGCTGCTGGAAGGCGCAGGACATCTGCAAGCAGGTCGAGCCCCCGCTGATCGAGCTCAGCCACGGCCACCAGGCCGCCTGCCACTTCCCGGAGAACACCACCGTGTCGGCGACCGACGAGGTCGCCAAGGCCGCGGTGGCGCCCGGCGCCGCCCCGGCCGGCGAGACCGACGCCGAGACCGGCGAGTAGCCCCCGCCCGGAAGACCGCCCTCGGGCGTGCCTCCCGCACGCCGAAGCCCCGGCCCCCGCACAGGGGGACCGGGGCTTCGCCTTGTCCCCGTGACCGGGCGCGGCCCGCGAGCCACCGGCCCGGTGCGCGCCGCCGTACGGCGAAGCCCCGGCCCCCTTTCGGGAGGGCCGGGGCTTCTGCTGCGAGCGCGACGGTCACTCGGTGGAGATGGCCTTCAGCACGTCCATCCGCCCGGCCCGCCACGCCGGCCACAGCGCCGCGAGGACGCCGATCACCGCCGCGACCACCAGGTACACCCCGAGCGTCCCGTACGGCACCGCCAGCACCCCGAGCCCCTGGCCCTTCAGCGCGTTCTGCAGCGCCGCGCCGAACGCCACGCCGATGCCCATGCCGAGCACCGCGCCGAACACCGCGATCACGATCGACTCGATCCGGATCATCCGGCGCAGCTGGCGGCGGCTGATGCCGATCGCCCGCAGCAGCCCGATCTCCCGGGTCCGCTCGATCACCGACAGCGCCAGCGTGTTGACGACCCCGACCGCCGCGATGATCACCGACATGGCCAGCAGGATCGACAGGAACGTCACGAACCCGTCCACCTGCTTGCGGGCGTCCTTCTTCAGCGACGACTGGTCCGACACCTTCAGGTTCGGGTACGCCTTCAGCGCCGACTCGATCGACGTCTTCGTCGCCGCGTCGGTCTTCGCCGCGTTCACCAGGACCGCGTCCACCGACGGCCGCACCGTGTGCCGCAGGTACACCTGCTCGGCCACGATCCGGCCACCGATCAGGTCGCTCTTGGCGAAGATCCCGGTGACCTTCAGCTGCTCGGTCTTCCCGTCGGGGAACAGCGCCGGCACCGTCGACCCGACGTGCCAGCCCTTGTCCTTGGCGGTCGACTCGTTCACCATCAGCCCGTTCGCGCCGATCGCGGTGCCGCCGGACACCATCTTCAGCCGCGCCGCCTTCGCGATCACGCCGACGTCGCCCGACATGTACGTGCCGCGGTCACCGGCGAGCTTCGCGGTGCCCTCGTAGGTCGGGGACGCCGACTCCACCCCGGGCGCCGCCTTGATCTTCTGCGTGGCGTCGGGGGTGATGTCGCCGCCGGTCGCCTGCACGAGGTAGTCCGCGCCGAACTGCGCGTCCACCTGCTGGTCGATCGACGCGCGCATCGTCGCGCCGAGCACGTTCACCGTGGTGATCAGCGCCAGGCCGATCATCAGCGCCGCGGCGGTCGCGGCGGTGCGGCGCGGGTTGCGCAGCGCGTTCTGCCGGGCGAGCCGGCCCGGCGCGCCCATCAGCCGCGCGAACGGCCACCCGAGCACCTTCACCACCGGGACGCTGATCACCGGCGCGAGCATCGCCACCCCGATGAACACCGCGAACGCGCCCGCCCCGACCGGCACCGCCGGGTTCCCGCCGTTCCCGGCCAGCCCCGCCGCGATCAGGCCCGCGCCGACCAGGGTCAGCAGCGACCCGAGCGCCACCCGGATCCGCAGCGTCCGCTGCGGCAGCGCCACGTCGTCGCGCATCGCCGCGACCGGCGGGATCTTCGCCGCGCGCCGCGCCGGGAAGTACGCCGACACGACCGTCACGACGATCCCGACGACGTACGACCAGATCACCGGTGTCGCGGTGAACGTCAGGCCGCCCGACCCGGCGTCGCCCATCTGCCCCTGCAGCAGCGCCGCCAGGCCCGCGCCGGCCGCGAGGCCCAGCGTCGACCCGACGAACCCGACCGCGACCGCCTCACCGATCACCGCCCGGGTCACCTGCGGGCGCGCCGCGCCGATCGCGCGCAGCAGCGCCAGCTCCCGGGTCCGCTGCGCCACCAGCATCGAGAACGTGTTGAAGATGATGAACGCCCCGACGAAGATCGAGATCAGCGCGAACACCAGCAGGAACGTGCGGAAGAACCCCATGATCTGCGCGACGTCGCTCTTGTTCTCGTCGCGCATCTTGGTGCCGGTGACGGCCTCCACGCCGTCCGGCAGCACCTTCGCGACCCGGTCGCGCAGCTGCGTCTCCGACGGGCCGGAGGAGCTCATCTCGATGTCGCTGTAGTAGCCGGGCTTCAGCAGCAGCTTCTGCGCGGTCGGGGTGTCGAACGCGGTGACGCTCGCGCCCATCAGGTTCCCGGTGTCGATCAGGCCGACGATCCGCATCCGCTGCGCCGCGCCCGACGACACCACCCCGACGGTGTCGCCGATCGCGAGCCGCCCCTTCTTCGCGGTCTCCGCGTCGATGATCACCTCGGCGGGGCCGTGCGGCGCCCGGCCCGACTTCAGGTCGAACGACCCGATCGTGTTCCAGTTCGTGCCGAGCTGCGGCGGGCCCTGCCCGCCCGAGCCGACGATCTTCCCGTCGCGGCCCACGACGGCGGCGTACCCGTTGACGTTGCCCTGCGGGTTCTTCACCCCGTCGACGCCCTTCAGCGCCGTCAGCACCGACGCCGGCACCGGCTGCGCCGCCTGCCCGTCGTCGTCGCCCCCGACGACCTTCTTGGCCCGCACGTCCACGGCGACGTTCTTGCCGACCCGGCTGAACAGGTCGTCGAACTGCTTGTTCATGCTGTCGGTGAAGATCAGCGTGCCGGCCACGAACGCCACGCCGAGGATCACCGCGACGGCCGTCAGCACCAGCCTGATCTTGTGCGCCGCGAGGTTGCGGCGCGTGACCTTGCCCATCATCGCGCCGCGACCTCCGGCCCGTGCCCGCCCGGCGCGGCGGCCGGGCGGCCCGCCGTCTCGAAGCCCTTCATCCGCTCCAGGACGCGCTCGGCGGTCGGCCCGGTCATCGTGTCGACGATCTGCCCGTCCGTCAGGAACAGCACCTGGTCGGCGTACGCGGCGGCGGACGGGTCGTGCGTCACCATCACGATCGTCTGGCCCATCCGCTGCACCGAGTCCCGCAGGAACGCCAGCACCTCCGCGCCGGACCGCGAGTCGAGGTTGCCGGTCGGCTCGTCCGCGAAGATGATCTCCGGGCGGGACGCCAGCGCCCGCGCGCACGCCACCCGCTGCTGCTGGCCGCCCGACAGCTCCGACGGGCGGTGCTTCAGCCGCGGCCGCAGCCCGACGGTGTCGATCACCTGGTCCAGCCACGCCCTGTCGGCCTTGCGGCCGGCGATGTCCATCGGCAGCGTGATGTTCTCCAGCGCCGTCAGCGTCGGGACCAGGTTGAACGCCTGGAAGATGAACCCGATCTTGTCGCGGCGCAGCCGGGTGAGCTGCTTGTCCTTCAGCCCCGTCAGCTCGGTGCCGCCGATGAACACCTGCCCGGAGTCCACCGAGTCCAGCCCCGCCATGCAGTGCATCAGCGTGGACTTCCCCGAACCCGACGGGCCCATGATCGCGGTGAAGCGGCCGCGGGGGATCCCCACGGTCACCGAGTCCAGCGCGACCACCTGGGCGTCGCCGCGCCCGTACACCTTGGCGATCTGATGGGCCCGTGCGGCGAAGTCGCCCGCCCCGGGCGCGGAATGCGCGTCAGCGGTCGATGGGGCGGTGTTCGTCACGTGAACTCCCCTGTGTGAGTGGATGAGGGTGGAATCGAACTGCGCGGACCGCGCTTTCGTCCCCCGGCGGTCCGTCCCTCAGAACAGTAGGAGTCCGGCGGCCCCGTGAGATGCACCCCAGGAATGGACTTATCACTCCATCCCTGGCAGGAGAGGCGGTGCCGGGGTCGTCCTCCCGGAGTAGGGGGTCCACTGGCGAAAGAAGGGACCGCTCAGGGGCCGCCCCTGAGGCCGCGCCCGTGTACCACTGCTTCAACCAGCCCCGACACCCCGCCCCGACACCTGCCCCGAACCCCGGGGACGCGTCAGGGTCACCCCGGGGGGTCAGCTCTGGCCCGGGCGGCTCAACCCCGTCTCGTAGGCGTACACCACCGCCTGCACCCGGTCCCGCAGCCCCAGCTTCGCCAGCACGTTCCCCACGTGCGTCTTCACCGTCGTCTCGCTCACCACGAGCTCCGCGGCGATCTCCGCGTTCGACTGGCCCCGCGCCACATGCGTCAGCACCTCGCGCTCCCGCTCGGTCAGCGTGTCCAGCCCCGGCGGCGGCGACGCGTCCCGCACCGCCGGCAGCCGCGTCGCGAACCGGTCCAGCAGCCGCCGCGTCACGCTCGGCGCCACGATCGCGTCACCGGCCGCCACGATCCGGATCGCCTGCACCAGGTCCTCCGGCGGCGAGTCCTTCAGCAGGAACCCGCTCGCCCCCGCCCGCACCGCTTCGATCACGTACTCGTCCAGATCGAACGTCGTCAGGATCAGGACCTTCGGGTCGTGCGACGCTGCGCCCTCCCGGATGATCCGCCGGGTCGCCTCGATCCCGTCGACCCCCGGCATCCGGATGTCCATCAGCACCACGTCCGGCAGCAGCGACCGCGTCATCTCCACCGCCGCCGCGCCGTCCCCGGCCTCGCCGACCACCGCGATGTCCGCCTCGGCCTCCAGGATCAGCCGGAACCCCGTCCGCAGCAACGGCTGATCATCGACGAGCAGCACCCGCACCGCGCTCACCCGGCCACCCCGCTTGCGTCCATCGTCCCCGCTCCTCGCCTCGCACCGGCAAACGTCACCCTATGCCCTCCCCATCCCCGCCACGCCCCCGCGGCGCCCGCCCCGCGACTCCTCAGAGCCGCCCGGAGCCGCCCGGAGCCGCACGCCGTCCCGCACCCGCGCACCGCCACCGCTCACGCCTCCAACGGGAACCGCGCCCGCACCCCGAACCCCCCGCCGACCCGCGGCCCGATCCGCAGCTCACCCCCGTACAACGCCACCCGCTCGTACATCCCCACCAGCCCGTGCCCCGGATTGTCCGTCCCGTCCGCCACGATCGTCGCCGTCCCCCGCCCGTCGTCCTCGATCTCCACCGTCAGATCCGCGTCCGTGTAGTACAACCGCACCCACGCCCGCGCCTGCGCCCCCGCGTGCTTCAACGTGTTCGTCAACGCCTCCTGGATCAACCGGAACGCCGCCACGTCCACCCCCGGCGACGGCGTCCGCGCCTCACCCTCGATCCACAGCTGCACCGACAACCCCGTCTCCCGCACATGGTCCAGCAGCTCCCCGAGATCCCCGAGGCCCGGCTGCGGCGCCAGCTCCCGCCCCGCCTGGTCGGCGTCCCGCTCCGTCCGCAGCACCCCCACGATCCGCCGCATCTCGCTCAGCGCCGTCCGACCGACCTCCTCGATCGTCGACATCGCCTCCCGCGCGCTCCCCGGATCCCGGTCGATGATCCGCCGCGCCGCCCCCGCCTGCACCGTCATCACGCTCACATGGTGCGCCACCACGTCGTGCAGCTCCCGCGCGATCCGCGACCGCTCCTCGATCCGCGCCGCCCGCGCGTCAGTCCCCCGCGCCCGCTCCAGCCGCGCCGCCCGGTCCTCCAGCTCCGCGAAGTACGCCCGCCGCAACCGCAGGTTCCGGCCCAGCACCCACACACCCGCCACCAGCGCGCAGTCGCTCACCAGCACCACCGGCGACGTCCCCACCGGCAGCATCACCAAAGACACCAGGAACGACACGAACCCCGCCACGCCCCCCAGCGCGCTCTGCGCCAGCCCCCGGTGCGCCGCCAGGCTGTAGATCGCGATCAGGAACGCCATCACGTCCGGCACCGACGGCGGATACCCCCACACCGTCAGCGCCATCTCACCCGCCACGATCACCAGCAGCACCGGCAGCGGATGGCGGCGCCGCCACGCCAGCGCCAGCGTCACCACCACGACGATCAGCCCGTTGACCGCGTCCGGCGTCCGGAACGCCGCGTAGTCACCGCTCTCCGGGAAGTCCTGCAGATACATCTGCGGGAGGCCCACCAGCAGCAGCCCCAGCGCGAGCAACGCGTCCGCCGCCTGCGGACGCGCCTGCAGCCAGGCACGAAAGGTACGAAGACCACGGATGCGGGGTGACACGACTCTCACCCTAGGAGGTCACAGCAGGTCGAGACCCATCCTGCGCGCGGATCCGCGCTCCTCCCCAAGGATGACCCCGCCCACCGCCCCCTGCGCCCCCGGACGGCCCCGCACCGGGCCCGACCCAGGTGCCGGGCAGGCGCCGGGGCAGGCGCCGGGGCCGCGCCGCTACAGGTCGTCGCGCTCCCGCACCGCCCCGACCTCCACGGCGCCCTCCAGATCCGCCGGAGACGGACGCCGCACCGGGACCGCGGGCAGCGGCGGGGGAGTGCCCCCGAACTCCGGGCACCGCTCCTTGTGATCGCACCAGTCGCACAGCCGGCTCGCCCGCGGCCGCCACTCACCCGAGTCCATCGCCCGCCGGATCGCCTGCCACAGAGCCTCCACCTTCCGCTCCGTCGCCCGCAGATCCCGCTCGTCCGGCTCGTACCGCAGCACCTCGCCGTTCCCCAGATACATCAGCTGCAGCAACCGCGGCACCCGCCCCTGCAGCCGCCACAGCACCAGCGCGTAGAACTTCATCTGGAACAGCGCCCGCGCCTCGAAATCCGCCCGCGGCGCCGTCCCCGTCTTGTAGTCCACGATCCGCACGTCACCCGACGGCGCCACGTCCACCCGGTCGATGTACCCCCGCAGCTTCAGCCCCGAATCCAGCACCGTCTCCACGAACAGCTCGCGCTCCGCCGGCTCCAGCCGCCGCGGATCCTCCAGCGTGAAGTACCGCTCCACCATCCGCTCCGCCTGCGCCAGCCACTCCGCCCGCTCCGCCGCCCCGGCCTCGTCGTCCCCGAAAAGCCCCTCCAGCTCCGGCTCCGCCGACAGCAGCCGCTCCCACTGCGGCCCCAGCAGCTCCAGCGCCGCCCCCACCGTCCGGCCGCCCGCCGGCAGGTCGTACAGCCGCTCCAGCACCGCGTGCACCAGCGTCCCCCGCGCCGCCGCCGGCGACGGACGCTCCGGAAGCCGATCGATCACCCGGAACCGGTACAACAACGGACACGTCATGAAATCACCCGCCCGCGACGGCGACAGCGACCCCACCACCTCCACCCCGCCCCCACCCCGCGGAGACGGAACGGACACCTCACCACCGGCCTCGGTCGTCGTCATGGCACAGCAGCGTAGGCGACACCCCCGACGAAATCCCGCACCCCCGCCCACCCGCCATGATCACCCCGCACCGCCCGCCGACCCGCCCCTACGGGGCCGTAGCATCGGATACGTGACCAACAGCGCGCCCCCGACCCAGGGCAAGACGCCCGCCGGCGACCCCGGCCCCCGCAACGGCGGCCCCGACACCCGGCCCGGCCTCTACATGGGCCGCCCCTTCGGCGTCCCCGTCTACGTCTCGCCCAGCTGGTTCCTGGTCGCCATCCTCGTCACCGTCATGTTCGAAGGCCAGGTCAACGGCGTCATCGACCGCCCCCTCAGCTACCTCGTCGCCTTCGCCTACGCCGTCCTGCTCTACGGCTCCGTCTTCGTCCACGAACTCAGCCACGCCGTCACCGCCCGCGTCCTCGGCCTCCCCGTCCGCTCCGTCACCCTCCACATCCTCGGCGGCGAGACCTCCATCGAACGCGAGGCCGCCACCCCCGGACGCGAATTCCTCATCGCCTTCGCCGGCCCCCTCGTCAACCTCGTCCTCGCCGGCCTCGGCCTCCTCGCCCACGCCGTCCTCCCCCTCCCCGACGTCGCCCTCCTCCTCATCGACGCCCTCACCTTCGCCAACCTCCTCGTCGGCGTCTTCAACCTCCTCCCCGGCCTCCCCCTCGACGGCGGACGCCTCGTCCGCGCCGCCGTCTGGAAGGCCACCGGCCACAGCCGCAGCGGCGCCATCTTCGCCGGCTGGGTCGGCCGCGCCGTCGCCGTCGCCTGCCTCGTCTCCGGCGCCTACCTCGCCACCTACCGCACCGACGAAGGCGGCAACGGCGGATTCGGCTGGCTCGCCCTCCTCTGGTCCGCCCTCGTCGCCTCCTTCATCTGGGTCGGCGCCACCCAGGCCATCCGCGCCGAACGCTTCCGCGACCGCGTCCCCCTCCTGTCCGCCCGCCGCCTCGCCCGCCGCGCCACCCTCGTCACCGCCGACACCCCCCTCGCCGAGGCCATCCGCCGCGCCCACGCCGACCAAGCCGGCGCCCTCGTCATCGCCGACCACGACGGCAACCCCCAGGCCCTCGTCAGCGAGAAGGCCGTCACCGCCACCCCCGAGCACCGCCGCCCCTGGATCACCGTCGGCGAACTGTCCCGCGGCCTCGAACCCGACCTCACCCTCCCCGCCGACCTCACCGGCGAGGACCTCATCACCGCCCTCCGCCGCAACCCCGCCTCCGAATACCTCCTCACCGAACCCGACGGCCGCGTCTACGGCGTCCTCGCCGTCACCGACGTCGACCGCGCCTTCGCCGGCGTCTGACCACCCTCCCCGCCCCGAACCGCCCCCCGCCCGGACGGCCTGAGCTGCGGCCTCCCGGCGCTAGCCTTGACCACCATGAGCGAACCCCAGCCCACCGAGCCCGCACCCTCCACCGGCCGCATCCCGCACGGCCCGTTCCGGCCCGGAGACCAGGTTCAGCTCACCGACCCCAAAGGCCGCATCAACACCATCACCCTCCAACCCGGCAAGCTCTACCACTCCCACAAAGGCTCCGTCCCCCACGACGACATCATCGGGAGCCCCGAAGGCACCGTCTACCGCTCCACCGGCGGCGTCGAATACCTCGCCTTCCGCCCCCTCCTCGCCGACTTCGCCGTCCGCATGCCCCGCGGCGCCGCCGTCGTCTACCCCAAGGACGCCGCCCAGATCGTCGCCATGGCCGACATCTTCCCCGGCGCCCGCGTCATCGAGGCCGGCGCCGGCTCCGGCGCCCTCAGCTGCTTCCTCCTGCGCGCCGTAGGCGAACACGGCCTCGTCTCCTCCTACGAACGCCGCCCCGACTTCGCCGACATCGCCCGCGCCAACGTCGAGAAGTTCTTCGGCGGCCCCCACCCCTCCTGGCGCCTCACCGTCGGCTCCCTCGAGGACGCCCTCACCGAGACCGAAGCCGACCGCGTCGTCCTCGACATGCTCGCCCCCTGGGAGACCCTCGACGCCGTCGCCAAGGCCCTCATCCCCGGCGGCATGGTCTGCGCCTACATCGCCACCACCACCCAGATGTCCCGCGTCGTCGAGGACCTGCGCGCCCACGGCGCCTTCGCCGAGCCCTACGCCTTCGAGACCCTCCTGCGGTCCTGGCACGTCGACGGCCTCGCCGTCCGCCCCGACCACCGCATGGTCGGCCACACCGGCTTCCTCGTCACCGCCCGCCGCCTCGCCGACGGCGTCACCCCGCCCGTCCGGCGCCGCCGCCCCGCCAAGGGCGCCCACCCCGCCCCCGAAACAGACGCGAACGCTGCGACGGGCTTGCAATAAGCACAGCGACACGCCGTGTGCCACCCCACACACCCCGAAATCGACAAACCCTCCACCCCGACACGCCCCCACACCCAAAACCCCAGGTCCGCCCAGCACAACACCACCACCAACACCACCCCCGGCCCGCCCCCCGAACACCACCCGAACCACACCCGCACGACACGAGTACCGAATGGGCAGGTTACGGAAGCCCTCCAGATAGGTAGGGTCTCAGTAGGTCGTCGGCTCTCTTCGTGAGGAGGTG
Organism: Actinomadura sp. NPDC048394; assembly: GCF_040651755.1. Taxonomy (NCBI): domain Bacteria; kingdom Bacillati; phylum Actinomycetota; class Actinomycetes; order Streptosporangiales; family Thermomonosporaceae; genus Actinomadura; species Actinomadura sp. NPDC048394. The sequence continues at coordinate 45,726 of NZ_JBEZJL010000053.1, forward strand.
ACGGGGCGTGGCCGCTCGTGACGATGCTGGGGCGCGCAGGGCGCAGCACGACAAGGAGGTCAGGGACCTCCAAACGCAGATCTCCTTCCTGGAGGAGGAGATCTCCGTGCTGCGCCGTAAGCTCGCGGAATCCCCGCGCCAAGTACGTGTCCTGGAAGAACGCCTCCATGAGGCACAAGCGAACCTGGCCGCCGTGACAGGCCAGAACGAGCGACTCGTAGCGACCCTCAAAGAGGCTCGCGAACAGATCGTGGCGCTCAAGGAGGAGGTCGACAGGCTCGCGCAACCACCCTCCGGATTCGGAGTGTTCCTCGAAACCCGCGACGACGGAACCGTCGACATCTTCACCGGCGGACGCAAGCTGCGCGTCAACGTCAGCCCCGCCGTCGACGTCGACGAACTCCAACGCGGCCAGGAGGTCATGCTCAACGAGGCCCTCAACGTCGTCGAAGCGCTCAAGTTCGAAGAGCAGGGCGAGGTCGTCATGCTCAAGGAGCTCTTCGACGACGGCGAACGCGCCCTCGTGATCGCCCACGCCGACGAGGAACGCGTCATCAAGCTCGCCGAACCGCTCCGCGGCGTCCCGCTGCGCGCCGGCGACTCGCTGATGCTCGAACCCCGCTCCGGCTACGCCTACGAGAAGATCCACAAGGCCGAGGTCGAAGAGCTCGTCCTCGAAGAGGTCCCCGACATCTCCTACGAGGAGATCGGCGGGCTCGGCTCCCAGATCGAAATGATCCGCGACGCCGTCGAATTGCCCTACCTGCACGCCGACCTGTTCCGCGAGCACAAGCTCCGGCCCCCCAAGGGCGTCCTCCTCTACGGACCGCCCGGATGCGGCAAGACCCTCATCGCCAAGGCCGTCGCCAACAGCCTCGCCAAGAAGGTCGCCGAACAGACCGGCAAGGAGGGCAAGAGCTTCTTCCTCAACATCAAGGGCCCCGAACTCCTCAACAAGTACGTCGGCGAGACCGAGCGGCACATCCGCCTGGTCTTCCAACGGGCCCGCGAGAAGGCCTCCGCCGGAACCCCGGTCATCGTCTTCTTCGACGAGATGGACTCCATCTTCCGCACCCGCGGATCCGGCGTCTCCTCCGACGTCGAGAACACCATCGTCCCGCAGCTGCTCAGCGAGATCGACGGCGTCGAAGGGCTGGAGAACGTCATCGTCATCGGCGCCTCCAACCGCGAGGACATGATCGACCCCGCGATCCTGCGGCCCGGCCGGCTCGACGTCAAGATCAAGATCGAACGGCCCGACGCCGAGGCCGCCAAGGACATCTTCTCCAAGTACATCCTCAGCGGCCTCCCGCTGCACCCCGACGACCTCAAGGAGCACGGCGGCTCCGAAGAGGCCACCGTCGAGGCCATGATCCAGCGGACCGTCGAGCGCATGTACGCCGAAAGCGAGGAGAACCGCTTCCTCGAGGTCACCTACGCCAACGGAGACAAGGAAGTCCTGTTCTTCAAGGACTTCAACTCCGGCGCGATGATCCAGAACATCGTCGACCGCGCCAAGAAGATGGCCATCAAGCAGTTCCTCGACACCGGCCAGAAGGGACTGCGCGTCAACCACCTCCTCGCCGCCTGCGTCGACGAGTTCAGCGAGAACGAGGACCTGCCCAACACCACCAACCCCGACGACTGGGCCCGCATCTCCGGCAAGAAGGGCGAGCGGATCGTCTACATCCGCACCCTCGTCTCCGGAACCAAGGGCGCCGAAGCCGGCCGATCCATCGACACCGTCGCCAACACCGGCCAGTACCTGTAACCCGCACCACAATCACGGCCACGCGGCGGCCGCCCCACCACGGGGCGGCCGCCGCACGCCGTCCCGCACCCCGCCCGGCACCCCGACACGCCCCGGGAAAGACCGGCCCCATGGCTCCACCCTCCCGGCCCCGATAGGCTCGACGATATGAGTGTTCGGCGGGTGATGGGCATCGAGACCGAGTACGGCATCTCCGTACCCGGACAGCCAGGGGCCAACGCGATGGTGACCTCCAGCCAGGTCGTCAACGCCTACCTCGCGGCATCGGCGGCACGGGCCCGCAGGGCCCGCTGGGACTTCGAGGAGGAGAACCCCCTCCGCGACGCCCGCGGCTTCGACCTCGCCCGCGAGGTCGCCGACCCCACCCAGCTCACCGACGAGGACCTCGGCCTCGCCAACATCATCCTCACCAACGGCGCCCGGCTCTACGTCGACCACGCCCACCCCGAGTACTCCGCGCCCGAATGCACCAACCCCCGCGACGCCGTCATCTGGGACAAGGCAGGCGAACGCGTCATGGCCGACGCCGCCGCCCGCGCCGCCATGGTCCCCGGCACCCACCCCATCCAGCTCTACAAGAACAACACCGACAACAAGGGCGCCTCCTACGGCTGCCATGAGAACTACCTCATGCGCCGCGAGACCCCCTTCGCCGACATCGTCCGCCACCTCACCCCCTTCTTCGTCTCCCGCCAGGTCGTCTGCGGCGCCGGCCGCGTCGGCATCGGCGTCGACGGACGCGGCGACGGCTTCCAGATCAGCCAGCGCGCCGACTTCTTCGAAGTCGAGGTGGGCCTCGAGACCACCCTCAAGCGCCCCATCATCAACACCCGCGACGAACCCCACGCCGACCCCGAGAAGTACCGCCGCCTCCACGTCATCATCGGCGACGCCAACATGGCCGAGCTGTCCACCTACCTCAAGCTCGGCACCACCTCCCTCGTCCTCGCCATGATCGAGGACGGCTTCCTCACCGTCGACCTCTCCGTCGACATGCCCGTCGCCGCCCTGCGCGCCGTCTCCCACGACCCGTCCTGCAAGCACCTGCTCACCCTCCGCGACGGCCGCAAGATGACCGCCGTCCAGCTCCAGATGGAGTACCTCGAGCAGTCCCGCAAGTACGTCGAGGACCGCTACGGCGCCGACGTCGACGAGATGACCAAGGACGTCCTGGACCGCTGGGAGTCCGTCCTGCACCGCCTCGGCGACGACCCCATGCAGCTGTCCCGCGAGCTCGACTGGGTCGCCAAGCTCGCCCTCCTCGAGGGCTACCGCAGCCGCGACGGCATCGACTGGTCCCACCCCCGCCTCCAGCTCGTCGACCTGCAGTACGCCGACATCCGGCCCGACAAAGGCCTCTACAACCGCCTGGCGTCCCGCGACCGCGTCGAGCACCTCATCACCGAGGCCGAGGTCGAGCGCGCCATCGACGACCCGCCCGAGGACACCCGCGCCTACTTCCGCGGCCGCTGCCTGCGCCAGTACGCCGACTCCGTGGCCGCCGCCTCCTGGGACTCCGTGATCTTCGACGTGCCGGGCCGTGAGTCGCTGCAGCGCGTCCCGACCCTGGAGCCGCTCCGCGGCACCAAGCAGCACGTGGGCGCCCTGCTGGACCGCTGCCGCACCGCCGCCGACCTGGTGGCCACGCTGACCGGCCAGGGCTGAGCAGGCCCTCCGAGGGGCTGACACGCGGGCGCCGTCCGATCTTGGACGGCGCCCGTTGGATAGTGCCACTATCGAGTGGCGTCCCGCACTGACCTGCGACGACGGGCGATGTCGCGGTTTCGTGGCCGCTTTGCCTGTTTCACCGGTCTGCGGACGGGCGATAACCGGATCAGGCCCCCGACGCCTAGAGCGACCGGACGAAACGGACCATAAGATCCGCTCGTCTAGGAAGATCGGAGATAGGGTCGGGGTACCGGCAAGAAGCGGAGGTACGGAATGGCCACGAAGGACACCGGCGGTCAGAAGCAGACCACCCGGCGCACGGAAGAGGTCGAGGAGACCGAGGCCACGACGACCGAAGACGTCCAGGAGCGGCAGGAGAAGCTCACCGACGACGTCGATTCAATTCTCGACGAAATTGACGAAGTCCTCGAAGAAAATGCCGAGGAATTTGTTCGTGGGTTCGTCCAAAAAGGCGGGGAATGATATAGAAGCTCCGGAAATGTCCGGTTCGGGCAAAAGTGGAGCGCCTTCGGGCTGAGATAATTCAATACGAGCTAAAGGCGTGGGCGGACTGGTAAAGTCACGCCCATGCCTGCTAAACGGTGCCGTGACTGCGGCAAGGTCAAGCCGGCCGGGGAATTCTGGAAACGCAAGGCGTCCCCGGACGGCCTCGCTCTGTACTGCAAGGAGTGCTTTGGGCTGCGCAATGCTGCAGCCTATCGTGGCAAGCAAGCCGTACAGGGAAAGAAGGTGCGAGCCTATCGAAAGCGACAGAAGCTCCCGGAAGGGATGAAGTACTGCGCTCGGTGTGACACGGTGAAATCGGTTAACGAATTCGGTCGCAACCGGGCGCGCAAGGACGGAATCGCCACATATTGCCGCCCCTGCTATGCGGCGGTCATCACCGAGAACAAGCGTCGCAAGCACGGAGGCCAGCGCAACTATCTCCTCAAGCTCCGTTACGGAGTCACTGAGCAGGAGGTGAAGCGCATGATCGCAGAGCAGGGCGGAGTCTGTGTCATCTGCCTCGGAGCGGAGCCGAAGCACGTCGATCACGACCACCTCACCGGCCTTGTCCGTCGCGCCCTGTGCTTCAAGTGCAACGGAGGTCTCGGGCAGTTCGACGACGACCCGGAGCGGCTTCGGCTTGCTGCGAACTATCTCGAACTGCGCGGGCCTCATGCGCGGAGGTTGCGCATCGAGATCGGAGCGCCGGTCATGTGGCGTACCCTGAGCGAGGCCGAGTGGCGATCCGGGCCCCGGCCGAGCAGATCGCCCCAGGAGACGCGTCTCCGGCGCAAGTACGGGATCGGCGTCGAAGATGCGAAGTGGCTCCTCAAGGTTCAGGTGGGGCACTGCGCGGTGTGCGCGGACCTCCCTGCCGAGCATGTCGATCACGACCATGTGAGCGGCGCGGTGCGCGGGCTCGCCTGCACTGGGTGCAACAGCGGTATGGGACAGTTCGGCGACGATCCGATCGCACTGCGCCGTGCTGCGGATTACGTGTCCGGGCGGCTCGTCCGGACGGTGGAGACGGCGGACGGCGGGACGCGGCTGTCGCTGACGGTTCCGGACGTGGACCCGGCGACGGTGCCGAACGGCGGGTGGAAGGAGTTCTGGGAGGCGGACGGCCGGTACCGCAAGGAGACGCTGCCGTTCGACGAGGAGCTCGACATGCCGACGTGGGTGGGCTCGGACGAGGACGGTTCCTTCGTGTACGCCTGACCGTCTCCGGTGCGTGGACGGGTACGACACGCGCGCACGGCCGGCCCGCCGTGTGCGCGTGCGTTCTGTGCGGGTGGGCGGGCTTTCGCGGGGGAAGGTTCGCCGTGGGCTGACGCGGTGGTGGATCACGCGGCATGCGCCGGGTGAGGGTTGAACAGTAGGGTCGTAGGAGTCTGCGCCGGTGGGGTATGCGAGGGTCACCGGCGCCTGGTGGAGGGAAGGGAGTCGCGTGGCGTCCCACGATTCGCACACCGGACGTCTGCCGGGGCTGTTCACGAGCCCGGATACGTCTTCGTTCACGGAGTTCCTGGGGGTGTACTCGCCGGAGTTGCTGCCGGGCCGGCGCGCGGTGCCGGTGTCGCCGGCGGGGGATGAGATCCCGCATGGGACGACGATCGTCGCGGTGAGCTTCCCCGGCGGGGTGGTGATGGCGGGGGACCGGCGGGCGACGGCGGGGAACGTGATCGCGCAGCGGGACATCGAGAAGGTGTTCCGGGCGGACGAGTTCTCGGCGATCGCGATCGCGGGGACGGCCGGGATCGGGATCGAGATGGTCCGGCTGTTCCAGGTGGAGCTGGAGCATTACGAGAAGCGCGAGGGCCGGACGCTGTCGGTGGAGGGCAAGGCGAACCGGCTGGCGACGATGGTGCGGCAGAACCTGGCGATGGCGATGCAGGGGCTGGCGGTGGTGCCGCTGTTCGCGGGCTATGACGAGGAGCGGGACGGGGGGCGGATCTTCTCCTACGATCCGGCGGGCGGCCGGTACGAGGAGCGGGACTTCCACTCGATCGGTTCGGGGTCGGTGTTCGCGCGGGGTTCGCTGAAGAAGCTGTACCGGGCGGACCTGTCGGCGGAGGACGCGGCGCTGGTGTGCGTGCAGGCGCTGTACGACGCGGCGGACGACGATTCGGCGACGGGCGGCCCCGATCTGACGCGGCGGATCTTCCCGGTGGTGGCGTCGGTGACGTCGGAGGGGTATCGCCGGCTGGGTGAGGACGAGGTGGGCACGTTGGCGCAGGCCGTCGTGGATGGACGTTACGACTCGCCGGGCGGTCCGACCGCCCCGCTGCGATAGAAGGGATCCGACCGGTGTCCATGCCGTTCTATGTGTCGCCCGAACAGCAGATGAAGGACAAGGCGGACTATGCGCGCAAGGGGATCGCGCGTGGCCGCAGTGTCGTGGTGCTGCAGTACGACGACGGCATCCTGTTCGTGGCGGACAATCCGTCGCGTGCGCTGCACAAGATCAGTGAGATCTATGACCGGATCGCGTTCGCGGCGGTGGGGAAGTACAACGAGTTCGAGAATCTGCGGCTGGGCGGGGTCCGGTACGCGGACATCAACGGGTATCAGTACGACCGTCGTGATGTGACGGCGCGGGGTCTGGCGAACGTGTACGCGCAGTCGCTGGGGACGATCTTCACGGAGACGAACAAGCCTTATGAGGTGGAGTTGGTCGTCGCGGAGGTGGGCGAGGACGCGGAGACGGACCAGATCTACCGGCTGACGTTCGACGGGTCGGTGGCGGATGAGCACGGTTACGTGGCGATGGGCGGTCAGACGGAGTCGGTCGCGCAGGCGCTGAAGGACGGGTACGAGGAGGGGGCGTCGCTGGAGGTGGCGCTGCGGACGGCGGTGCGGGCTCTGGAGGCGCAGGATTCGGATCGGCGGCTGGAGGCGAAGTCGCTGGAGGTGGCGGTGCTGGACCGGAATCGGGAGCACCGGTTGTTCCGGCGGTTGCCGGCGCGGCGGATCGAGGAGTTGCTGGCGGCGGGTGACGGCGGTTCGGCGGCGGGGTCGTCGGGGTCGTCCGGTGGGTCGTCGGCGGGTCCGTCGGTGGAGGATGTGGACGACGTGTTGGGCGACGGCGAGGGCTGATCGGCCGTCGGCGGCGCCGGGGGATTGTGGCGCCGGGGTGAGTTTGGCCCGTCGTGGCCGGGTGGTGTGGTGCCGTCCGGCCGCGGCGGGTTTGTTTCGTGGGGGAATCGGTGGGCTTTTGAGACTGCCAAGTCGGGGCCGGGCCGCATAGGGTCGGGGTGTGGACAGGCGCATCTTCGGGCTTGAGAACGAGTACGGCGTCACTTGCACCTTCCGCGGTCAGCGGCGGTTGTCACCGGACGAGGTGGCCCGCTACCTGTTCCGCAGGGTGGTGTCCTGGGGCCGGAGTAGCAACGTGTTCCTGCGCAATGGCGCGCGGCTCTACCTGGATGTGGGCAGCCATCCGGAGTATGCGACGCCGGAGTGCGACAGCGTCGTGGATCTGGTGACGCATGACAAGGCGGGGGAGCGGATCCTGGAGGGTCTGCTGGTGGATGCGGAGCGGCGGTTGCGTGAGGAGGGGATCGCCGGCGACATCTACCTGTTCAAGAACAACACGGATTCGGCGGGGAACTCGTACGGGTGCCATGAGAACTATCTCGTGGGGCGGCATGGGGAGTTCGGGCGGCTGGCGGACGTGCTGATCCCGTATCTGGTGACGCGGCAGATCATCTGTGGTGCGGGGAAGGTGCTGCAGACGCCGCGGGGTGCGGTGTACTGCGTGTCGCAGCGGGCGGAGCACATCTGGGAGGGCGTGTCGTCGGCGACGACGCGGTCGCGTCCGATCATCAACACGCGGGATGAGCCGCATGCGGACGCGGAGCGGTTCCGGCGGCTGCATGTGATCGTCGGTGACTCGAACATGAGCGAGGCGACGATGCTGCTGAAGGTCGGGGCGACCGACCTGGTGCTGCGGATGGTGGAGGCGGGGGTGGTGATGCGTGATCTGACGCTGGAGAACCCGATCCGGGCGATCCGGGAGGTCAGTCATGACATGACGGGGCGGCGGAAGGTGCGGTTGGCGAACGGGCGTGAGGCGAGTTCGCTGGAGATCCAGAAGGAGTACTTCGGGAAGGCGCGGGACTTCGTGGATTCGCGGGGCGGGGACGCGACGGCGAAGCGGGTGCTGGATCTGTGGGAGCGGACGCTGCGGGCGGTGGAGACGGGCGATCTGGATCTGGTGTCGCGGGAGATCGACTGGGTGATGAAGTACAAGCTGATCGAGCGGTACCGGCGGAAGTACGATCTGCCGTTGTCGTCGCCGCGGGTGGCTCAGCTGGATCTGACGTATCACGATGTGCATCGTGATCGGGGGTTGTACTACCTGCTGGAGAAGCGGGGGTCGGTGGAGCGGGTGTCGCGGGATCTGGACATCTTCGAGGCGAAGTCGGTGCCGCCGCAGACGACGCGGGCGCGGTTGCGGGGGGAGTTCATCCGGAAGGCGCAGGAGAAGCGGCGTGATTTCACGGTGGACTGGGTGCATCTGAAGTTGAACGATCAGGCGCAGCGGACGGTGCTGTGCAAGGATCCGTTCCGGTCGGTGGACGAGCGGGTGGACAAGCTGATCGCGGGGATGTGACGGCCGGTTCCGGGGGCCGTCGCGGGGGCGGCGGCGCTTGGGGCGGGTGTGGTCGGTGCGTCTCGCGTGGTGTGGGCTACCGGCTGGTCACTTGGGGGGTAGGGTGAGCGCGCAGCAGCGCTCATCACCCCCTGAAGGACCCGTATGCGCCGTCGTGTTCTCCGTCGTGTCGTCGCCCTGCCCGCCGTCGCCGTGTTGGCGGTGCCGCTGTTGGCGGGTTGTTCGGGCGGTTCGGATGTGAAGGTGTCGGTGAAGGGTGCGTTCGGGCGTCTGCCGGAGGTGTCGTTCCCGAAGGGCGGTCCTGAGGGGTCGCTGGCGGTGAAGACGCTGAAGGAGGGGAAGGGCGCGGCGGCCCGCAAGGGTGATCTGGTGATGGCGGACTATGTGGGGTATCGCTGGAACAAGTCGGGCAAGAAGCTGGTGGCGAGCAGTTACGCGGACGGGCGGCCGGGGTTCTTCTCGACGTGGCAGCTGGTGCCGGGTCTGGTGAAGGCGCTGGAGGGGGCGCGGCCGGGGTCGCGGGTGGTGGCGCGGATTCCGCCGGAGGACGGGTTCGGGGCGGCGGGTGACGCGGGGCATCAGGTGGGTCCGGGGGACACGCTGGTGTACGTGCTGGACGTGCTGGGGGTGTATTCGGGGAAGGCGGGGCCGCATGGGGTGAAGCAGGCGCCGTTGGACGATCCGTCGTTGCCGAGGGTGTCGGACGCGCCGGCGGGGCAGGCGCCGGTGGTGACGGTGCCGAAGGTGGCGGCGCCGAAGAGGTTGCAGGTGCGGACGCTGGTGCGGGGTGACGGGCCGGTGCTGCGGAAGGGGCAGCTGCTGGCGACGCAGTATGCGGGGTATTTCTGGCGTGATGGGCGGGTGTTCAACTCGTCGTGGTCGGCGGGGCATCCGTTCGGTGTGGTGGTGGGGACGGGTCAGGTGATGAAGGGCTGGGATCAGGCGTTGCTGGGGCAGCGGGTGGGGAGCCGGTTGCTGCTGGTGGTGCCGCCGGCGTTGGGGTACGGGTCGAAGGGGTTGGCGCAGTACGGGATCCGGGGGTCGGACACGCTGGTGTTCGTGGTGGATCTGCTGGGCGCGCACTGATCGTTCAGGGGGCCGCCGGGGGGTGTTGAGCCCGCCGGCGGCCTTCGCGTTTCTATGGTCTATCCGCGCTGTTCTTAGAATGGCGGGGTGGAGGACATCGAGGCGGTGGCGCTGCTGCAGGATCCGGTGCGGCGGCGGTTGTACGAGTTCGTGGTGGGCCGGGGCCGCGAGGTGGGGCGGAACGAGGCGGCGGAGGCCGCGGGGGTGGGGCGGACGCTGGCGGCGTTCCATCTGGACAAGCTGGTGGACGGGGGTCTGCTGGAGGCGGGGAGCCGGCGGTTGTCGGGGCGTTCGGGGCCGGGGGCGGGGCGTCCGGCGAAGGTGTACCGGCGGTCGGCGGGGGAGCGTGCGGTGTCGTTGCCTGCGCGGGATTACCGGACGGTGGCGGGTGTGCTGGCGGAGGCGGCGGAGCGGGCGGGGCTGGACGAGGAGGTGCGGGAGGCGGCGCGTCGTGAGGGTGTGGCGTTGGCGGCCGGGGCGCCGTGCGGTGATCTGGACGGGTTGGCGGCGGTGCTGGAGGAGCGCGGTTACGAGCCGGTCCGCGAGGACACCGAGCACGCCGACGACGCTGAGCACGCCCAGGACGCCGAGCGCGTCGGGGGTGGTGGCGGGGCGGTGCTGCGGATGCGCAATTGCCCGTTCCACGCGGTGGCGGAGCGGTTCCCGCCGCTGGTGTGCGGGATGAACCTGGCATTGCTGGAGGGCCTGGTGGAGGGGGCGGACGGGGTGCGGGTGCGGATGGATCCGCGGCCTGGGTGGTGCTGCGTGGTGGCCGAACCTTCTAAAAACAATGAGGATTGACATAGAAGCGGCGGCCGTGGTGGAGTGGCGCCATGAGCGATCATGAGGATCTTCGCGCCGGCTTCCATCTCGCCCAGTTCAACGTGGGCACGCTCCGGTTCCCCCTCGAGGACCCGCGCACCGCGGACTTCGTGGCGGCGCTGGACCCGGTGAACGCGCTCGCCGACGGCGCGCCCGGGTTCGTGTGGCGGCTCGTGGAGGAGGGGCAGGCGGACGCGACGGGTCTGCGGCCCGCCGGCGACGACGTGATCATCAACTACTCGGTGTGGGAGTCGCAGGAGGCGCTGTGGGACTTCGTCTACCGCACCGCGCACCTGGAGACGATGCGGCGGCGCCGCGAGTGGTTCCAGCGGCACGTCGAGGCGCACCTGGTGCTGTGGTGGATCCCGGCGGGGTACGTCCCGACGGTGGACGAGGCGCTGGAGCGCCTGGCGCTGCTGCGCGCGCAGGGGCCGTCGCCGCGCGCGTTCACGTTCTCGTCGTCGTACACGGCCGCGGAGGCCGCGGAGGCGGAACGGGCCGAGGCGGAACGGAGCCAGGCGGAGGCGGAACGGGCCGAGGCGGAGCCGGCGGCCTAAGGCGCGGGCGCCCGCCGGCCCCGCGGCGTCAGCCGAGGAGGGCGGCGGTGTGGCGGCCCGCGGCGGCGGCCGTGAGGAAGTAGGGGAGGTCCTCGTCGAGGCGGCGGCCCATGGTGGACAGCCGGACGCCCCAGTCCTTCTCGGCGGCCCTGAGCGTGTCGTGGAGGCCGTCGACGGGGACGGGGACGAGGGTGTGGCGGTCGCCGAGCGGGGCGGCCGCGGCGGCGACGCGGGCGCCGAACGCGCCGCCGAGCTCGGGGACGGGGACGTCGGCGCGGGCGAGGGCGACGCGGCCGTAGGCGGTGAGGGAGTGGTGGGAGACGCCGATGTGGCGTTCCCGCTTGTCGCCCTCGCTGACGCGCAGGGACGCGACGGGGCGGCCGTCCAGCACGGACGCGGCGTTGACGGCCTCGCCCGCCGAGACGCCGGAGAAGCCCCATTTCGTGCCGGTGCCGAGGTTGCCGGGGCCCTGGGCGAGGACGACGGCGTCGGCGCCGAGCACCAGCCGGGCCGCGAGGAGGCCGGTGTGGACGGTGACGGCCTCCAGGTCGCCGCCGAACGCCTGCCCGGCGGTGACGGTGGCGGCGAGTGCGCCGGCGTCCTTGAGGCGGGCGATGGACATGGAGAACCAGGACGGCAGCGCGCCGCCGTCCGGCATGAGGTAGACGATCCGGGCGGCGGGGCGGGCGGCGAGCAGTCCGGCGAGGATCGGCGCGAGCGCGGAGTGCAGGTCGGCGATGACGACGGGCATGCCGCCGAGGGAGTCGGCGTCGCGGAGCGTCTCGTGGTGGGGGGAGTCCTGCTCGTCGGCGCCGAGGACGGTGGCCTGCAGCGGGGTGTAGCGGGCCTTGACGAGGTGGCCGGGGCCGGCCGGGTCGGGTGGGAGCCGGTCGGGGACGGCGACGACCATGGCGTAGCCGCCGGTGCCGAGGCCCAGCGCCAAGGCCGTAGTGTTGAGCAGGACGGTGTCGCCGGGTTCGGGGCGTCCGACCAGGTCGGGGTAGGCCAGTGCGCGGTGCGCGCCGTCGCCCCCGATCACGACGTCGAGTTCGACCGCCCCCGGCCATTCGCGGCGGATGCCCTCTACTGTGCCTTTGCGCCATCGGATCACACCGGGAAACGGTAGCGTCCTGGGCGACGGGCGGGGGCGCGATCGGGCCGCCGGCCCGGCCGGGGCCGCCGGAGGCCGCGGAGCGGAGGGGCGGAGCGCGAGGCTCCGCGGAAGGGGTTGGTGGCGAAGTGTCGCGGCGCAAGACCGAGCGCCTGCTGAATCTGGTGGTCTGTCTGCTCGCCACCCGGCGCTATCTGACCGCCGAGCAGATCCGGCGGGCGGTGCCGGGCTACCCGGACTCCGACGAGGCGTTCAAGCGGATGTTCGAGCGCGACAAGGAGGAGCTGCGCGAGCTCGGCGTCCCGCTGGAGGTCGGCAGCGACCAGCAGGGCGGCGGCGGTGAGGAGATCGGGTACCGGATCCCTCCGCAGGCCTACGAGCTGCCCGACATCCATCTGACGCCGGACGAGGCGGCGGTGCTGGGGCTGGCGGCGCGGGTGTGGCAGCGCGCGAGCATGGCGGAGGCCGCCTCCGGTGCCCTGCTGAAGCTGCGGGCGGCCGGGGTGGAGACGGACGTGACCACGGCGGTGGGGGTGGAGCCGCGGGTGAACACCGGCGATCCGGCGTTCCCGGCGCTGTGGGAGGCGGTCCGCGACGGCCGTCCGGTGGCGTTCGACTACCAGGGGATCGGGCGGACGTCGGTGGCGCGGCGGCATCTTGAGCCGTGGGGCGTGGTGTCGCGGCGGGGCCGCTGGTACGTGGTGGGGTTCGACCGGGACCGCGAGGAGGAGCGGGTGTTCCGGTTGAGCCGCATCGTGGGCGAGGTGGCGGCGGACGGCCCGGACGGGTCGGTGACGGTCCCGGACGGGGTGGACGTGCGGAAGATCGCGTTCGACTGGGGCGACCCGGTGACCGAGCCGCGGCCGGCGACGGTGCGGCTGCGCGCCGGTGCGGCGCAGGGGCCGCGGCGGTGGGCGCGGGACGTGCGCCCGGCCGGGGACGGGGAGTGGGACGAGGCGGTCCTGACGTTCCGTGACGTGGAGCGGTTCGCGCCGTATCTGGCGCGGTTCGCCGATGACGTGGTGGTGCTGGATCCGCCGGACCTTCGGGAGGCGGTCATCCAGCAGCTGAAGTCGGTGCTGGGGTGAGCGGGGCGATGGGCGAGACGAGGACCGCGAGGACGGGGAAGGCGCCGGCGAAGGCGGGCAAGGCGCCGGCGACGACGTCGACGGACCGGCTGGCGCGGCTGCTGGCGCTGGTGCCGTACGTGGTGAACCGCGACTCGGTGCTGCTGGGCGAGGCGGCGGCGGCGTTCGGGGTGACCGAGAAGCAGCTGATCGACGACCTGAACCTGCTGTGGTGCGTGGAGCTGCGCGCGCCGGACCCGTACTGCCCGATCGACCTGTCCTACGAGGGCGGGGAGATCACGGTGGCGGAGGCGGAGTCGATCGCGCGGCCGCTGCGGCTGAAGGTGGACGAGGCGAGCGCGCTGCTGGTGGCGCTGCGGATGCTGGCGGGCATCCCGGACCTGCACGACCGGGACGCGCTGTCGCGGGTGATCGCGAAGCTGGAGTCGGCGGCGGGCGCGGCGGCGGCGGTGTCGAGCAAGGTGGCCGTGGAGGTCGACGCGCGGGGCGGGTCGGCGGACTCGGCGCGCACGGGCCTCGGGACGCTGCGGGACGCGATCGCGCAGGGCCGCCGCGTCCACCTGCGGTACTACGTGCCGGCGCGGGACGAGAACACCGAGCGGGACGTGGACCCGATGCGGCTGCTGGTCGTGGAGGGCAACACCTACCTGGAGGGGTGGTGCCGGCGGGCGGAGGCGGTGCGGCTGTTCAAGCTGGACCGGATCTTCGACCTGACGGTGCTGGACGTGCCGGCGGAGGTGCCCGAGGAGGCGGAGCCGATCGACGTGGACGCCGGGCTGTTCCGGCCGTCGCCGCAGGACGTGGCGGTGACGCTGGAGCTGACGGCGCGCGGCCGGTGGGTGGCCGACTACTACCCGTGCGAGAGCGTGGAGGAGCTCGGGGAGGGGCGGCTGCGGGTGGTGCTGCGCACGCCCGACACGCGGTGGGTGCGGGGCCTGGCGCTGCGGCTCGGCGACCAGGGCCGGGTGGTGTCGCCGGAGGAGCTGGCCGACGGCGTCCGCGACGACGCGTCCCGCGCGCTCGCGCTCTACGGGATGGCCTGACCTTCTGCGCTGGCGCTCTACCGGATGGCGTGATCGCCCCATAGGGGCCGGGGCCGGGTGGCCGGAGCGGCGCTCCGGCCGTGCCGGTGGGGCGCCGGGCCGGGGGATCGGCTACCGTGGCGGGCGTGTCGTGGGTTGGGGTGTCGGTGTCGCTGGGCTTCGTCGGCCTGGCCGTCCTCGCCTGGTGCGCGTTCCGCGTGTACAGGGGCGTACGGCGGTTCGGGCGTGAACTGGAGCGCACCAGGCGGCGGCTGGCGCCCAAACAGTCGGCGTTGCGCGATGAACTGTCCGAACTCCAGGACGCTCGAGTGCCACAAGCGCCCGGGGACGGCGTACGATCGTCCTGAGGACCCCTGCTGAAGAGGATTGTCATGGCTGGACTGGGTACGCCCGAGATTCTGATCATTCTTGTGGTCGTTCTTCTGCTGTTCGGATCGGCGAAGCTGCCCCAGCTCGCCCGGTCCCTGGGCAAGTCGGCGCGGATCCTGAAGGCCGAGACCAAGGGCCTGCACGACGACGGAGCCGAGGACGCCAAGACCGCCCCGGCCGCCGCGGAGGCGTCGTCGGACGCGCGGGACAAGGCGGCGCGGCTGCGCGAGGAGGCGGCGCGGCTGGAGCGCGAGGCGGCCGCCGCCGACGGGCAGCGCAGCCGTGGCGCGCTGGCGTCCGGCGAGCCGATCGAGGGCGTGCCGGTGTCGGACCCGGGCCGGATGCGCCAGGGCTGACCGCCCGACCAGGCCGCACACCCCCAGCCGAACCGAGCCCGGAAAGCCCGTCATGAAGCCCAGGCAGAACAGCGCGCCCGATGGCCGCATGCCGCTCATGGACCACCTGCGTGAGCTGCGCAACCGGTTGATCAAGGCGATCCTCGGGCTCGTCGCCGGCGGCGTCGTCGCGTGGCTGCTGTTCGACCCGATCTGGAAGTTCCTGCAGAAGCCGTACACGCGGATCCCGCAGGAGCACTGCCTGGGCGGCGAGTGCGACCTGGTGGTGCACGGGATCTTCGACGGGTTCTTCGTGCACCTGAAGGTCGCGCTGATCGTCGGGGCGGTGCTGTCGTCGCCGATCTGGCTGTACCAGATCTGGGCGTTCGTGGCGCCGGGGCTGTACAAGCGGGAGCGCCGCTGGACGTACACGTTCATGGGCGCGGCGGTCCCGCTGTTCCTCGCGGGCGCCGCGCTGGCGTACCTGACGATGGACAAGGGCCTGAAGATCTTCATCGGGCTCGCGCCGGGCGACACCAAGGTGCTGGTCGGCATCCAGGACTACCTCGGGTACGCCCAGGCGATGCTGCTGATCTTCGGGCTGACGTTCGAGCTGCCGCTGTTCGTGGTGATGCTGAACCTCGCCGGGGTCCTCACGCACGAGCGGATCCGCAAGTCGCGGCGGCTGCTGGTGTTCGGGGTGTTCGTGTTCGCGGCGGTCGCCACGCCCAGCCAGGACCCGTTCACGATGCTGGCGCTGGCGCTGCCGACGGTGGTGCTGTTCGAGATCGCCGAGGTGCTGGCGTACTTCCACGACCGCCGCAAGGGCCGCAGGCCCGATCCCGACGCGGAGCTGTCCGACGACGAGGCGTCGCCCCTGGACCTGGAGGCGATCGACGCCGAGCTGGAGGGCGGCGGCCGCACCCGCTGACCGTCTCCCGGCCCTCCGCGGCCCGTTGCGCGTGCGTCTTCGAGGGACGCGTGGGAAAAGGCGTCCCGAATTGGGAATCGGGCCGGTCGAAACCGTAGGCTCGATGTCATGACCTCCCCCGACACCGCGCAGGCCGCGGACAGCCCGGCCGGGCGGTACGCGGCCTACCGGGCGCGCACCGCAGGGAACGGCCCGGCCCTGCTGGACTTCCGCACCCTGTACGACTTCGAGCTGGACGCCTTCCAGATCGAGGCGTGCCGGGCGCTGGAGGGCGGCAGCGGCGTGCTGGTCGCGGCGCCCACCGGATCCGGCAAGACCGTCGTCGGGGAGTTCGCGGTCCACCTGGCGCTCACCGGCGGCACCAAGTGCTTCTACACCACGCCGATCAAGGCGCTGTCGAACCAGAAGTACGCCGACCTCGTCCGCCGCTACGGCCCCGAGAAGGTCGGGCTGCTCACCGGCGACAACAGCGTCAACGGCGAGGCGCCGATCGTGGTGATGACCACCGAGGTGCTGCGCAACATGCTGTACGCGCAGTCGCCGACCCTCGCCGGGCTGGCGTTCGTGGTGATGGACGAGGTGCACTACCTCGCCGACCGGTTCCGCGGCGCGGTCTGGGAAGAGGTGATCATCCACGTCCCGGACTCGGTGCGGATCGTGGCGCTGTCGGCGACGGTGTCCAACGCCGAGGAGTTCGGCGAGTGGCTGCACGAGGTCCGCGGCGACACCGCCGTGATCGTCGACGAGCACCGGCCCGTCCCGTTGTTCCAGCACATGCTGGTCGGGACGCGGCTGTACGACCTGTTCGTCGACACCGGCAAGGGCAAGGACCGGCAGGCCCGGCTGAACCCGCAGCTGACGCGGATGGCGGTGGAGGAGGTCCGCCGCGCCAAGGTCAACCAGGGGCGCCGCACCGGCCGCCGCCGGGCGCCGCGCCCGCAGCGGTTCCGGCCGCCGGCCCGCCCCGACGTGATCGAGCGGCTGGAGCGGGCGGGGCTGCTGCCGGCGATCACGTTCATCTTCAGCCGCGCCGGCTGCGACGCGGCCGTACTGCAGTGCCTGCACGCGGGGATCCGGCTGACCTCCAAGGAGGAGGCGGAGGAGATCCGCGCGCACGTGGAGCTGCGCACGTCCGACATCTCGCCGGAGGACCTGCGGATCCTCGGCTACACCGACTTCCTGGAGGCGCTGGAGCGGGGCGTCGCCGCGCACCACGCGGGGATGCTGCCGACGTTCAAGGAGATCGTCGAGGAGCTGTTCACCCGCGGGCTGATCAAGGCGGTGTTCGCCACCGAGACGCTCGCGCTCGGCATCAACATGCCGGCCCGCACCGTGGTGATCGAGAAGCTCGACAAGTGGAACGGCGAGGCCCACGTCGACCTGACGCCGGGGGAGTACACGCAGCTGACGGGCCGCGCCGGGCGCCGCGGCATCGACGTGGAGGGCCACGCCGTCGTGGTATGGGGCCCGAGCGTGGAGCCCGCGTCGGTCGCGGGCCTCGCCGGCACCCGCACCTACCCGCTGAACTCCAGCTTCCGGCCGTCGTACAACATGGCGGTGAACCTCGTCGGCGCGGTCGGGATCGAGCGGGCGCGGACGCTGCTGGAGGAGTCGTTCGCGCAGTTCCAGGCCGACCGGGCCGTGGTGGGGCTGGCGCGGCAGGTCCGCAAGAACGAGGAGGCCCTGGAGGGGTACGCCAAGGCCGCCGAGTGCCACCTCGGCGACTTCATGGAGTACGCGGCGATGCGGCGGCGGCTGTCGGACCGGGAGGCGGAGCTGTCCCGGGAGCGGTCGTCGGCGCGCCGCGCGGAGGCCGCGAGGTCGCTGGAGCACCTGCGGCCCGGCGACGTGATCCTGGTGCCGTCGGGGCGGCGGTCCGGGCTCGCCGTCGTCCTCGACCCGGGGGTGGGGCGCCGCTCGGACGGGCCCGCGCCGCTGGTGCTGACGGTGAACCGGTCGGTGCAGCGGCTGTCGATCCAGGACTTCCCGCGCGCCGTGGAGCCCGTCGACCGGATCCGGATCCCGAAGTCGTTCAGCCCCCGCAACCCGCAGGACCGCCGCGACCTGGCGTCCACGCTGCGCAACAAGGTGCCCGACGACGTCCGGGAGCGGCGCCGCACCCGCGGCGACGCCGCCGCCTCCGACGACACCGAGATCGCCCGGCTGCGCGCCGACCTGCGCGCCCACCCCGTGCACGGCTGCGACAAGCGCGAGGACCACGCCCGCTGGGCCGAGCGGTACCACCGCCTGGACCGCGAGACCGAGCAGCTGCGGCGCCGCGTCGAGGGCCGCTCCCAGGTGATCGCCCGGACCTTCGACCGGGTCTGCGCCGTCCTGCAGCAGCTCGGCTACCTCGACGGCGACGACGTCACCGCCGAGGGCCGCCGCCTCGGCCGGATCTACAACGAGCTGGACCTGCTGACCGCCGAGAGCCTGCGCGCCGGGCTGTGGGACAAGCTCGACCACGCCGAGCTGGCCGCGTGCGTGTCGGCGCTGGTGTACGAGTCGCGGCAGCCCGACGACGCGGCGCCGCCGCGGACGCCGACCGGCCCGTCGCAGGACGCGCTGGCGGCGATGGTGCGGCTGTGGGGCGAGCTGGAGGCCGTCGAGCGCGACAACCGGGTGTCGTTCCTGCGCGAACCCGACCTCGGGTTCGCGTGGACGGCGTACCGGTGGGCGAAGGGCGACGACCTCGACGAGGTGCTGCTGGAGAGCGACCTGACCGCCGGCGACTTCGTCCGCGCCGTCAAGCAGCTGCTGGACCTGCTCGGCCAGGTCGTCGACGCCGCGCCGGAGAACTCCCACCTGCGCAAGACGGCCCGCCGCGCGATGGACGCGATGCGCCGCGGCGTCGTCGCGTACACCTCCGTCGGCTGATCGCGGCCCGGTCAGGAGGCGGCCGGTCAGGCGTCCTGCTCGGCGGGCAGCGCGAGGTCGGCGGCGACGACGGCGGCGAACGCGCCGCGGGCGACCACCGCGACCCACAGCACGGGGACGACCGCGGCGAGCGCGACCCAGCCGAGCCCGTCGACCAGCGCCGACGTCAACACCGCGACGACCGCCGCGCCGCCGCCGGTGAACCCGGCGACGAGCGCGGCGCGCAGCGGACCGGGGCCGTCGGCGCCCGCGTCGGTCAGCCCGAACTGGTGCAGCACGCACATGATCAGCCCGAGCGAGCCGAGCGCGAGCGCCCCGGTGACGTACAGGGCGGCGGCGAGGCCGGAGGTGAGGAAGTCCGCGACGTGCCCGGCGATGGCGCCGAGGTCGCCGACGTTCAGGAACGGCGGGAACGCCCGGTAGCCGGCGCGGTCGGTGGACAGGAACCGCTTCCAGCCGTCGCCGTCCGGGCCGTGCACCACGGCCAGGCACATCAGCAGGTTCGCCAGGATCACCTGGCAGGCCGCCCAGCGGATCCGTCCCGCGACGAGGAGCCCCCGGGTGATCAGGAAGCCGGCGGCGGTGAGCGCGACCTCTCCGGCGGCCAGGGCCGTCAGCGCGCCGTGTGAGAGGTGCGCGGTCTGCTGCAGCGTCGCCCACTGCGGATGCGCCGCCGCGACGAACAGGCTCGTCGGAACGAAGATCAGGACGCTGTAGGCCATCGCGAGAGCGAAGTGCCGGCCCCCGGTGGCGCCCGCGACGCGGGGCGCGCGGCCCGGAACCGGCTCGGCGGCCGACGCCTCAGTGGCGGCGGCTCCGCGGCGCGCGCCGCGGAGCTGGTGCGCGGCGGCCAGCGCGATGCCCGCGCCCGCCGCGTACGACCAGGGCAGATCGGCGTAGATGCCCAGCATCGGCGCTCTCCGGGAGGGTCAGGGGCGGCGGCCGCGCCGGCGGCGGTCGCGGCGGCTGGCGAGGGTGCGGTCGACGCGGTGCCGGGCCAGCCGGACCAGCAGCGGCCGGGGCGGGCGCCGCAGGAACGCCGGGGTGAGATGGTGCAGGTCGGTGGCGGTGCGCAGCACCAGGTCAGCGGCGCGGCGCCGGTTGTGGGTCCACGGCAGCCCGTACTGCTCGCGCAGCGGCTCCGGCAGCAGCGCCGTCGTGACGAGCCGGAACACCGCGAGCGCGGGCGCGAGCGCGCGCAGCTTGCGCGGGTACAGCACGGCGGCGGCGACCTCGCGGGCGGTGTCGGTGACCTCCAGCGACGCCACCGTCTCGGCCATGTAGGCGCGGAACGACGCCAGGTCGGGCGGCTGGGCGTCCAGGGGGCAGCCGAGGACCTCCGCGACGATCCGCGCCTGCCGGTAGTACTCCCCGGCGAGGTCGGGCTCGCCGTCGCCGGGCCGCATCACGTTCTCGTAGATGTACAGGGCCGAGTCGATGAGGGTGGCGTTCACCCACAGCTGCAGGTCCGGGTCGTTGCCGGAGTAGCCCTCGCCGCGGACGGTGCCGTGGACGCCGCGGACCTTCGCGGCGATCCGCGCGACCTCGTCCGGCGTCCCGAACGTGGTGACGAGCAGGAAGTCCAGGGTGCCGAACAGCCGGGCGAGGGGCCGCTCGGCGAAGTCGCTGTGCTCGGCGACGCCCCGGGCGACCGCCGGGTGCGCCAGCTGCATCAGCAGGGCGCGGCCGGCGCCGAGGCCGACCAGCGGCTCGGCGGCGAGGGTCCGCAGCACGTCCCGGTCGGCGAGCCGCTCGGCGAGCAGGTCGCCCGAGGGCACGGGCGCCGGGGCGGACGAGGCGCGGGGGGTGGTCACGGGGCCTCCCGGGGGTCGGCGGCCTGTTCCTCCCGCCATCCTCCCGCAATTATTGGCAGTGCGTCAATAAAACCGGTCGCGGCGAGGGCGACGGCCGCGCCCACCCGCGCCGCCGCCGGTCCGCCACGTCCCCGCCGCCCGGCCTGCACGGAATCGTCACCACATATGGCCGCAACACACGAAAAGACGCACCACGACGGACCGGTGATGGCACAATCGAGGCTTCTGACAACCCCCGAGGGCAGTGGGACCGCCGGTGCGGCGCCGTGTCGGCGGCCACCGGGCCGCCCACGCGCTCCCCGAGAAAGGTCCCAGCCCGTGGCCATCCGCGACAAGATGCGCGCCAACGCGGCCCCCGTCCTGCAGCCCGGCGAGAACGTCCAGGCCGTCTTCGGAGCCCAGACGACCAGCCAGTACTTCGCGCTGCTGTCGTACTGGATCATCCTGTTCACCAACGCCTACCGGGTCGTGGTGGTCACCGACCGCCGCATCCTGGTGTGCCGGTCCGGGCGGCTGCGCATGACGCCGGTCAACGAGGTGCTGCGCGAGCTTCCCCGGCACACCCGGATCGGCCCGCCGTCCGGCCTGTGGTGGCGCTGCGACTCGCTCGGCGAGCGCCTCTACGTGCACAAGCGCTTCCACAAGGACATCAACGCCGCCGACGGTGTCGCCGCCTGACGCTGCCCCGCAACGGCCACGGCGCCCTCCTCGCACTCTCGCGGGGAGGGCGCCGCCGTTTCCGGTCCGTCGTCTCCGGGCTCGTTCGGCGCCGCCGCCGGGCTCAGGGCGCCGTCGCCAGCACCGAGTCCGCCACCTGCCGGGGATGCGACACCAGCGACAGATGGTGCGCCCCCGGAATGATCACGGGGGAGGGCGCGCCGATCCGCCGCGCCGTCTCGTAGGGCGACCCGCGCGAGAACACGTCGTCGTCCGCGCCGAACACCACCGCCTTGGGCACTCGCAGCCGCGCCAGCTCCGCCACCCGGCCCGCCGGCAGCCCCACCACCGCCTGCATGTCCCACAGCGCGTCCTCCGCGCCCGGCATCTGGAACGGGCGCCGCCACTGCTCCACGCCCGCCTCGTCCAGGCGCGGGCACGACGGCCCGCACTGCGCCCGGTAGAGCGTCCGGATCGCCCAGTCCGACCGGACGACCAGCCGCGTCACCGTCGTCCGGTACGGGTCGCGCAGCACGAACCGCAGCTTGTCGGCGCCCTCGCCGGCGCCGGTGTCGAGGGCGTCGCCGTCCAGGAACACCAGCCCGGCCGCGCGCCCCGGCGCCTTCAGCGCCGCCGCCGCGATCACCCCGGCGCCGCTGGAGTGCCCGACCAGCGTCGCCCGGTCCAGGCGCTTCGCGTCCAGGAACCCGAGCAGCTGCGCGGCCTGGTGCGCGGCGTCGAACGGGCCGCGCCGCTCGCTGTACCCCCATCCGGTCAGGTCCAGCGCGTACACGCGGTGCCGGGCGGCCAGCAGCGGCGCGACCCGGGACCAGGTGTCGGCGGACTCGAACGCGCCGTGCACCAGTACCACCGGCGTCCCCCGCGTCCCCCACTCCCGGTACCTGGTCCGGACGCCGTCCGCCTCGGTGAACAGCGCACCGGCCGGGGGCTTCGCCCGGCCGGCCGTCGCCGCGTTGTAGGCGAACGAGAACACCGTGACCGCCGTGAGCAGCACCACCACGGCGATCAGCAGGCGCCGCCCCCACCTGCGCAGCCGCGGGCGGCGGCGCCGCCCGGCGGGCTCGGGCGCCGGTGCGGCGGTCGCGCCGGACGGCGACGCGGACGGATCGGACACGGCGGTCATCACACTCCTCCAGGGGGATCCCGCTCATCCTCCCCGGAACGCGCCCGCTCAGGCGTCCGGCGCCGGGAGTGATCACGGCTGCGCCCCGCGCGGTACGCGCGGCCCCCTCTGGGGCCCCGATGCCCTACCGGAGGTGGAGGCGCATCGGCTCACGGGAGGATCCGCGCCGGCCGTCCACCGCGCTAGTGTGATCCTGATCACTGGAACCGACCCCCGGGGACGCGCGCATGATCGAGGCGGAACACCTCACCAAGCGGTACGGCGACAAGACCGCCGTGGACGACCTGTCCTTCACCGTCGTCCCCGGGCGGGTGACGGGCTTCCTCGGCCCGAACGGCGCCGGGAAGTCGACGACCATGCGGCTGCTGCTCGGCCTGGACCGGCCCACCCGCGGCGACGCCCGCATCGCCGGCCGGCACTACCGCGACCTGCCCGCCCCGATGCGGGTGGTCGGCGCGCTGCTGGAGGCCCGCGCCGTGCACACCGGCCGCAGCGCCTACAACCACCTGCTGTGCCTCGCCCAGACGCAGGGCATCGGACGCCGCCGCGTCGACGAGGTCGCCGACCTCGTCGGCCTCACCGACGTCGCCCGCAAGCGCGCCGGCGGGTTCTCCCTCGGCATGGGGCAGCGGCTCGGCATCGCCGCGGCGCTGCTCGGCGACCCGTCCGTGCTGATCCTGGACGAGCCCGTCAACGGCCTGGACCCCGAGGGCATCGTCTGGATCCGCACCCTCATGCAGCGGCTCGCCGCGCAGGGCCGCACCGTGTTCGTCTCCAGCCACCTGATGAACGAGATGGCCGTCACCGCCGACCACCTCATCGTCATCGGCCGCGGCCGGCTCATCGCCGACTGCTCCACCGAGGAGTTCATCGAGCGCAGCACCGAGAAGATGGTGATCGTCCGCAGCCCCGACGCCGCGCGGCTCGCCGACGTGCTCGCCGCCGAGGGCGCCAAGATCACCCCCGACGGCGGCACCGCCCTCACCGTCACCCACATGGAGGCGCCCCGCGTCGGGGAGCTCGCCGCCGCCGAGCGGATCGTCCTGCACGAGCTGACGCCGCGCCGCGGCTCCCTCGAGGCCGCGTTCATGGAACTGACCCGCGACAGCGTCGAGTACGGCGCCGGGACCGGCCCGGACGGGACGGCCGTCCCGCCGCCCGCCCCCGCCGTGGACGGCGCTTCCGGCGGTGCCGCGCCCGCAGAACAGGGGGAGAACCGATGACCGCCGCCGACGCGCCCGCCCGCACGCCCGCGAGCGACCCCGGCGCGTTCGCCCGCCCCGGCTTCGGCCGGCTGCTGGTCGCCGAATGGACCAAGATCCGCTCGGTCCGCTCCACGCTGTGGTCGCTGATCCTGCTGATCGTGCTCGACCTCGGCTTCACCGCGCTGTTCATGGGCCTCACCGTCGGCCAGTGGGACAAGACCGACGCCGGCGACCGCGCGCAGATCGCCGCCGACCCCGTCTCCACCATCCTCGGCAGCGGCTTCTTCCTCAGCCAGCTGACCATCTGCGTCCTCGGCGTGCTGGTCATCGCCTCCGAGTACTCCACCGGCATGATCCGCGCCAGCCTGCTCGCCGTGCCGCGCCGGCTGCCGATGCTGTGGGCCAAGGCCGTGGTCTTCGGGCTGATCGTCCTCGTCCTCGGCGTCGTGGTGTCGTTCGTGTCGTTCTTCATCGGCGCGGCGATCCTGTCCAGCAAGGTGGACGCCTCGCTCGGCGACCCGGGCGCGCTGCGCGCCGTCGTCGGCGGCGGCCTCTACCTGGCCATGCTCGGGCTGTTCGCGCTCGCGATCGGCGCGATCGTCCGGCACCCCGCCGGCGGCATCACCGGCGTCATCGGGTTCGTGCTGGTGCTCGCGCCGCTCACCGCGCTGCTGCCCGGCAGCATCGGCGACCACGTGCACGCCTACCTGCCCTCCGAGGCCGGCCAGCTGATCGCCAAGGCGCACCAGGGCAAGGACGACCTGCTCACCCCCTGGCAGGGGTACGCGGTGTTCGCCGCCTGGACGGCAGCGCTCATGGCCCTCGCCGCGTTCCTGCTCAAGCGCCGCGACGCCTGACACCGCCCGCGGCGCCTGACGCCGCGAGCGGCCCCGGACCCGGGCGGTCAGCCGCCCGGGTCCAGGGCCGTGCGGAACCACACCACCTTCCCGCCGGCGGTCGCGCGCCACCGACAGCGCCTGCACCAGCAGCAGCCCGTAGCCGTGCTCGTCGCAGTCGCCGGGGGAGCGGCGGCGCGGCGGCCGCGGGTCGGCGTCCGACACCTCGCAGCGCAGCGTCCCGGCCGCCGTGTCGGCCTCCAGCCGCAGGTGCACGGGCGGGCGGCCGTGCGTGAGCGCGTTCGCGAGCAGCTCGTCGGCCAGCAGCAGCACCACGTCCGCGCCCGCCGCGTGGCCCCACTCGCGCAGGACGTCGCGGATCCGGACGCGGACCGCGGCGATCTGCGCGGGATCGTCCGGGACCGGCCACCCCGTGGTGGTGCGCACGGTCTCACCTCTGGACGGCGGCGGGACGAGGGGGAGCGGGCGCCGCCGCGGGCGGGGCGGCCCTGCGGGCCCGGCGCCGCCGCGCGGGGAGAGACGGATGCCGTGATCCCGTATCGCCACGGTAACGCCGCCGCGCCCGGCACGGCCAGAAAGTTCCGGAACCCGCACCGCCGGGTCAGGTGTTCACCGCCGCCATCCCTGCCGTCTGCTCTGCCCGCCTCCGCCTCCGCTGGCCCCGGACCGTTGCATCGTGCAATGGTCCGGGGCTACTCTGTTGGTCAAATGCTTTAAGCAAACGACCAAAAGGGGGAGGCGGGATGGCGTCCGGCGAGGTGCCGACGCGGGTGCGGCTGCTGGAGGCGGCCGTCGCGGTGATGGCCGAGGGCGGCTGGGCGGCGGTGACGTCGCGCGCCGTCGCAGAGCGCGCGCAGGCCAACAACGCGCTCGTGCACTACTACTTCGGCTCGGTGGACGCGCTGCGCCGCGCGGCGGTGATGCACGGGATCGAGGCGGAGCTGGAGGGCCCGGTGACCGCGATCCTGCAGGCCCCCGACACGCTGGACGGCGTCGTCGAGGCCGTCGCCGGGCTCGCCGCGCGCGGCGCCGCGAGCCCCGGGCAGCGGGTCATGGCCGAGGCGCTGGTGGCGGGGCTGCGCGACGAGGAGCTGCGCGAGCAGAGCGCCGTGCAGGTGCGGATGTTCCGCGACCTGCTGGCGTCCCGGCTCGCCGCAGACCGCGACGCGGGGCGGCTGCGCGCCGACGCCGACCCCGCGGCGCTGGCGGTCGTCATCACCGCGCTGCTGGACGGGCTGCTGCTGCACGCCGTGATGGACCCGGAGACCGACGCCGCCGGATCGGCGGCGTCCCTCACCGCCCTGCTGCGCGCCGCCGCCCCCTCCCCGGGCCCCACCCCGGACCAAGCCCCGGACTCCGCCGCGGGCGGCGCGCCCGGCGAACCGACCGGCCGTCCCCCGGCCGACCAAGGAGACGATGGAGATGCGGCACGGCAGTGAACAGGCCCCGGCCTCCGAGCGGAAGGACACGCCGGGGCGCACGCCCGGACCGGACGGCGCCAGGGAACGCTCGGCGGTCCTGCTGCGCGGGGCGTCCAAGACCTATGGCAAGGGCCACGCCGAGGTGCACGCGCTGCGCGAGGCGGACCTGGAGGTGCCCGAGGGCGAGCTGGTCGTGCTGCTCGGCCCGTCCGGATCCGGCAAGACGACCCTGCTGAACCTCATCGGCGGCATCGAGCCGCCCACCGCCGGCGAGGTCGTCGCGGGCGGACGGGACCTCTCCCGGCTCGACGAGGACGGCCGCACCGCCTACCGGCGCGACACCGTCGGGTTCGTGTTCCAGTTCTTCAACCTCGTGCCGTCGCTGACCGCGCTGGAGAACGTCCGGCTCGTCGCCGAGCTCACCGGCCGCGGCGACCGCGAGCGGTCCGCCGCCGCGCTCGCCGCCGTCGGCCTCGCCGAGCGCGGCGGGCACTTCCCCGCGCAGCTGTCGGGCGGCGAGCAGCAGCGCGTCGCGATCGCCCGCGCCATCGCCAAGGACCCGGCGCTGCTGCTGTGCGACGAGCCGACCGGCGCCCTCGACCTCGACACCGGACGCGGCGTCCTGCGCGTCCTGCAGGACCTCAACGGCGAGGGGCGCACCGTCCTGATCGTCACCCACAACGCCGCGATCGCGTCGATGGCGCACCGCGTCGTGCGGATGCGGTCCGGGCGCGTCGTCGAGGTCACGGCGAACGCCGCGCCCGCGCCCGCCGAGGAGGTGACCTGGTGAGCGTGCTGGCCGTCAAGCTCCGCCGGGACCTGCGGCGCCGCCCCGCTCAGCTGGTGTCGGTGGTGGTGCTGGTGATGCTCGGCGTCGCGCTGTTCGGCGCGTCCTACGACGCCTACAAGAACCTCGACTCCGGCTACCAGCGGCTGTTCGAGCGGTACCGGTTCGCCGACCTGACGGTGTCGGGCGGCGACACCGCCGCGATCGCCCGCGCCGCCGCCGCCGAACCCGGCGTCGCCGCGACCGCCGTCCGCACCGTCGCCGACGTGCCGCTGCGCATGCCCGACGGCAGCACCCTCGTCGGCCGCGTCGTCGGCATGCCCGCCGGGGCGCAGCCCGCCGTCGACAAGGTCAAGGTGCTCAAGGGCCGGTACCTGCACGCGTCCGCGCCCACCGGCGTCCTCGCCGAGAAGCACATCGCCGGCCACGCCCACCTCCGCCCCGGCGCGAAGGTCGCGGTGTGGCACGGCGGTGCCTGGCAGCAGGTCGACGTGCGCGGCACCGCGTCGTCCACCGAGTACCTGTGGCCCGCCGCCAGCCGCCAGGACGCGCTGCCCGCGCCCGGCTCGTTCGGCGTGCTGTTCGTCCCCGAGCCGCTCGCCGAGAAGATCGCCGGGACGTCCGCGCCGAACCAGGTCGCCGTCTACTACACCGGCGCCGGACGCGGCCACGCGGGCCGGCTCGACGCCGCGCTCACCGCCGCCGCCCGCGGCCACGGCGCCGGCGCCGCCGTCACCCGCGCCGACCAGCCCAGCAACGCCGCCCTCGCCGAGGACATCAAGGGCTTCGCCGAACTCGCCGTGCTGTTCCCGCTGCTGTTCCTCGCCGCCGCCGGCGTCGCGGTGTACGTGGTGCTGACCCGCCGGGTCGCGCGCGACCGCGTCGTCATCGGCACGCTGCGGGCCAGCGGGTTCCGCCGCCGCACCCTCGTCGCGCACTACCTGGCGACCGGCCTGGCCGCCGGGCTCGCCGGGGCCGTCCCGGGCGTCGTCGCCGGAGTGCTGCTCGCCGGCACCGTCACCCGCCTGTACGGCGACGCGATCGGCCTGCCCGAGACGTTCGTGTCCGTGCGGGCCGCGACCGTCGCGGCCGGGCTGGGGTACGGGCTGGCGGCGGGCGCGCTCGCCGCGCTCGCGCCGGCGCTGTCGGCCGCGCGGGTCCCGCCCGCCGAGGCGATGCGCGGGATCGTCCCGTCCGCCGGAGGTCGCGGCGTCCTCGCCCGCCTGGGACGGCTCGGGCGGCTCGGCCGCGTCGGGCGCCTCGCCCGGCTCGGGCGGGCCGTCCCCGCCGGCGCGTGGCTGGTGCTGCGCGGGCCGTCCCGCCAGTTCCGCCGCACCCTCTACACCATGACCGGCGTGATCCTCGCGCTCGTGCTCATCCTGGTCTCGTGGGGGATGCTCGACTCCTCCAAGGCGACGGTGTCGCGGCAGTTCGACCAGGTGCAGCGGCAGGACGCCGAACTCACGCTCGCCGGCCCCGCCGGTCCCGGCGCGCTCGCGGCGCTGGCCGCCACCCCCGGCGTCCGCGTGGCCGAGCCGTCCGCGCAAGTCCAGGCCACCGTCACCGCCGGAGGGAAGGCGTACTCCACCGCGCTGGTCGGGTACCGTCCCGGCACCGCGATGCACCGGTTCCTCACGCCCGGCGGCGGCGCGCGCCCCCTCCCGGCGAGCGGCGTGCTGCTCGGCGACGCGATGCGCGGACGCCTCGGCGTCGGCGCCGGCGACCGCGTGACCCTCCGGCTGCCCGGCGGGCGCACCGCCGCCACGACCGTCGCCGGGTTCGTCGACGAACCGCTCGGCACCTACGCCTACGCCTCGCTCGCCCAGGTCGACGCCTGGGCGCCCGGCACCGCCGCCGGGCAGGGGAGCGGCGCCGCCGGGCAGGGGAGCGGGGGGCGCCGCGACACCGCGCTCGTCCGGTTCGCGCCCGGCGCGGACCGCGCCGCCGTCGAGCACGCCCTGTCGGCCCGTCCCGGCGTCGTCGCCTACACCGACGCGCACGCGCTCAAGCACACCATGGACGGCTACATGAAGCTGTTCTACGTGTTCGTCGCCGTCATGCTGGCGTTCGGCGGGCTGCTGGCCTTCACCGTGCTGTTCGCGACCCTGTCGGTGAACCTCGCCGAACGCGGCACCGAACTGGCCACCCTGCGCGCCTCCGGCGTCGGCCGCCGCCGCCTCGCCCGGCTCGTCACCACCGAGAACCTCCTGGTCGTCGCGGTGGGCGCCGTCCCCGGGCTGATCATCGGGCGGCTCGCCACCGGCGCGTTCCTCGGCGCGTTCGACAGCGACCTGCTGGCCTTCCACGCCGACGTCCGGCCCGCCACGTTCGCCTGGTCGGCGCTGGCCGTCCTCGCGGTCGCATTCCTCGCGCAGCGCCCCGGCCTGCGCGGCCTCGCCCGCCAGAACCTCGCCGCTCTCGTCCGGGAACGCTCCGGCTGACCCCGGCTCCCGGCACGGCGGCGGCGCGCGCGGGAATCGTCCCCGC